>NZ_JBHXMY010000046.1:0-20007 GCF_042720195.1 Nocardia sp. NPDC058497
CCCCAGGCCCGGACCGCAGCGCGTCGGCAGCCCGGTCCCACGCACCGCCCGCACGACCCCGGTCGGACGCGTGCGCCGGGCGGCCCTGATCCTGGCCAGGATGATCGGCGCGACGATCGCGCTCGCCGTCTTCACCGGCACCGGCCTGTCCTGGTCGGCGAAGAACGACTTCGATTCCGGTTTCACCCAGTCCACCGCGCTCGGCGCCGACGCCCCTCGCTCGCGCGGCGGCGCCGTCAACATCCTGCTGATCGGCCTGGACACCCGCAAGGACCTCAACGGCAACGACCTGCCGAAACAGATCCTGGACCAGCTGCACGCCGGTGACGGCACCGAGGGCGGCTACAACGCGAATTCGCTGATCCTGCTGCACATCCCGGCCGACCTGCGCAAGATCGTCGCGTTCTCCATCCCGCGCGACAACTACGTGCCGGTGACCGGCATCCCGGGTTATCGGCAGATCAAGATCAAAGAGGCGTACGGGCTGAAGAAGGCCGCGGTGCAGGCGAAGCTGATCGAGGAGGGCGAGACGAACCCGGTGGTGCTGGAGCGCCGCGGCCGCGAGGCGGGCCGCGCGTCGATCGTGTCCACCGTGCGAAATCTCGTCGGGGTACCGATCGACCGGTTCGCCGAGATCTCGCTGGCCGGGTTCTACGACCTGGCGACCGCGATCGGCGGCGTCGATGTCTGCCTGAACAACGCGGTCGACGACAGCGAGTACTCCGGTGCGGTGTTCCCGGCGGGCCGCCAGCACCTCGACGGTTCCGAGGCCCTGGCCTTCGTGCGGCAACGCCACGGCCTGCACAACGGCGACCTCGATCGCACGCACCGCCAGCAGGCGTTCCTCACCTCGGTGGCCAAGTCGCTCAGGGATTCCGGCACGCTCACCAATCTGAGCAGGCTCTCGGCGCTGATGGACGTGGCGCACAGGGACATCGTGCTCTCCGACGGCTGGAATCTGTTCGACTTCGTCCGCGACCTCGGCGCGGCGGGCACGCTGCCGGTGGAGTTCCGCACGCTGCCGGTGGTGCGCTACGACGTGATCGACGGCCAGGACGTCAATATCGTCGACCCGGCGGCGATCAAACGGGAGGTGCGGGCGGCGTTCGGGCTGGAAGCACCGATCACCACCACGGCGCCGACCGGTGTCATCGATGTGCCCGCCGGGCTCGGCCCGCCGACAACCCCACCGGCAACCTCGGCCCCGCCGCTGCCCGACACCGGAAGACCGGTGACCACCACCATCGGCGGCACCATTCCCTGCGTCAACTGACCACGGCCACCACGCGGGGGGGGGGGGGGGGCGGGCCGCCGCGGGCCTGGTCGTCGCGCTCACGGCGCCGGTCTGCGGGCAGTACTTCGATGCCGTCGGCTCCAGGAAACGGGCGCTGGGGACCTTGACGGCGCTCACCGTCGGCGCGATGTCGCTGATGTTCTTCGTCCGCGACGACTATCACGACCTCTGGCTCCGCCTTGCCCTGCTGGCCTTCGCCTCGGCCGTGTTCGAGCTGGCCGGGGTGCCCTACAACGCCATGATGCGGCAGGTCTCGACACCGGCCACGGTCGGGCGGGTCTCCGGATTCGGCTGGGCGATGGGCTATTTCGGCGGCATCGTGCTGCTGCTGATCTGCTACGTGGGCTTCCTGGCAGGCGACGGCGATACCCGCGGCGTGCTCGGGATATCCACCGATCAGGGCCTCAATGTCCGGCTGGCCATCGTGCTCGCCGCGGTCTGGTTCACCGCGTTCGCGCTGCCGGTGCTGTTCGCGGTGCCCGAACTGCCGCGCACCACGGCCGATCCCGGCGCGGCGCGGGCCGGTCTCCTCGGTTCCTACCGCGTGCTGTGGCGTGACGTGAAGGAACTGTGGACGCAGGACCGGCACACGGTGTGGTTCCTGCTCGCCAGCGCGGTGTTCCGCGACGGGCTGGCCGGGGTGTTCACCTTCGGCGCCGTGCTCGCGGTGCAGGTATACGGCTTCGCCGACGCCGATGTGCTGCTGTTCGGCATCGCCGCCAATGTCGTGGCGGGGGCGGCGGCGATCACGGCGGGGCGCTTCGACGACCGGCTCGGACCCAAGCGGGTGATCGTGGCGTCGCTGGTCGGGATGATCCTGTGCGGGCTGGTACTGCTGGTGGTGTCCGGGACGCTGATGTTCTGGATCTTCGGGCTCGCGCTCACCGTGTTCGTCGGGCCCGCGCAGGCCTCGGCGCGTTCGTTCCTGGTGCGCCTGGCGCCGCCGGGACGCGAGGGTCAGATGTTCGGGCTGTACACCACGACCGGGCGGGCGGTGTCGTTCCTCGCGCCCGCGCTGTTCGGTGTGTTCGTCGCGGTCTTCCACAGCGACCGGGCCGGGATCGCCGGGTTGCTCGTCGTCCTGACCGCAGGTTTGCTCGTGCTGCTGCCGGTGCGCGCGCCCGCCACCGTCGCGGCCTAGTGGTACTTCACCAGGTACGCGCGGCCACACTGTGTGTACGCCCGTACTCTGAATTACCCGCTGTGCCGGATGTGCGGTGTGTTACACCATGGACCGCATCCGGCGACAGCAGCGGAAATGCCCCTCAGTCAGCGGCTTTGGGAATCCAGCCGCCGATGCCCAATGCGATCAGGCGCATCTGCATGACCGTGCGCGCCACCACCGCGGCCTCCTCGCGCGGCGAGGCGGCGACGTAGGCGGCGATGCCGTCGGTGACCGTGGTGACCAGTAGGTCGGCCGCGATCTCGAGCTCGGTCGTGCTCCAGTTGTCCAGCGCGCGCAGCCGGGACAGGTCCGCCACGATCTCGCGCACGATCAGCTGCATCTCCATCGCGATCGCCCGGCGCAGCGGGGCCGGCCCGCCGTGGCGTTCGCGGATGAGGAAGCCGAACAGCGCGCGCTTGGCCCGCACCTGCTCGAAGACGAAGCGCACAGTATCGGCCAGATGCGCGTCCGGCTTGCGCCTGACCTCGCGCAATGCCAGCCGCAGCGCCGTCACGCCCTCGTCGACCAGGGTGGCGCCGAGATCGTCGAGCGAGGCGAAATGGCGATAGAACGCCGTGGGCACGATGCCGGCCGAGCGGGCGATCTCCCGCAGGCTCAGCGCCGCGAAGCCGCGGTCGGCGGCCAGCGTCAGGGTGCCTTCGAGGAGGGCCGCACGGGTGTGCGCCTTGCGCTCGTTGCGGGTTCCTGCCTGCTCAGTCACATCGGTGAGCATACATCCGTTCACCATAGTCGCTTCCCTGGATATGTTGCCCGCCTCACATCTTTGCCGGTTGACAGCGGGATGGGTCCATCCGGCACACTGGTGAGTGTACAGGCGTGCACTGAAATGTGAATCGCATGCCGAAGGACTTCCGCAGAGGGGCAAGACGCATGGTGGGACTGATCGACCTGGTGCAGACGTTGACGACGCCGCATCCGCTGGACCGGTACCTGGAGCTGGTCAGCCCCGCGCTCACCGCGCGGGAACTGCGCGCCGAGGTCACCCATGTCTCGCACGCGGTGCCCGGCTCGGTGACGCTGACCCTGCGCGCCTCCCGGCAGTGGCGCGGCCACAGCGCCGGCCAGTACGTGCAGATCGGCGTCTCGATCAACGGCGTCCGGCACACCCGCTGCTACTCGCCGATCGATCCGGAGAGCCGGGGCGACCGGTTCATCCAGCTGACGGTGAAGGCGCATCCGGGCGGGCTGGTCTCGAACTACCTGCACGACAACGCCAAGCCGGGCATGGTCGTCGACCTGGCGCCCGCCGCCGGTGTCTTCGCGCTACCCGAGCAGCGCCCGGACCGGGTACTGCTGGTCAGCGGTGGCAGCGGCATCACCCCGGTGCTGTCGATGCTGCGTACCCTCGACGCGGAGGGCTTCACCGGTGAAGTCACCTTCCTGCACTACGCGCGTCAGCCCGAGATGGTGCCGCACCGGGCCGAGCTGACCGCGATCGCCAACCGCCGCCCCAACTTCCGGGTGGAGTACCGGTACCCGGTCGAGCCGGGCGCCGTGGTGAACGGCGAAACCTCCACCGGCAGTGGGTTCTTCGACTACGACGAGCTCGAGCGGGTCGCCCCGTGGTTCGCCGGCGCGCAGACCTTCCTCTGCGGGCCGCCGCCGCTGATGCGGGCCGTGCGGACCATCTTCGAGGCCGAGGGTCTCGCCGATCGGGTGCACAGCGAGGAGTTCACCCTCACCACCGTCCCGGCCGACCCGGCCGAGGCCACCGGCACCATCACCTTCTCCGGCAGCGACGTCGCCGCCGGCAACACCGGAGCATCGCTGCTCGAACAGGCCGAATCGGCGGGCCTGACCCCGGAATACGGCTGCCGCATGGGGATCTGCTTCTCCTGCACCGCGACCAAGGTCTCCGGCTGCACCCGCAACCTGCGCACCGGCGAACTCGACGCCGACCCCGACAAGCAGATCCAGATCTGCGTGAACACCGCCGTCGGCGACGTCGACATCGCCCTCTAGACAACCGATCAACCAACCAAGGGGAGATACAGCTATGACGATCCTCACCGAAGGCAAAGACGGCCCGGTCATCCTGACCCCGGAGCAGGTCGAGGAGCTGGGCCAGGCGCTCGACGAGCTGCGCGCCCGCATCGAGGCCGACCTCGGCGAACGCGACCGCGACTACATCTACAAGATCATCAAAACCCAGCGCGGCCTGGAGATCGCCGGCCGCGGACTGATGTACCTGGGCTTCCTGCCGCCGTTCTGGCTGGCGGGCGTGGCGGCGCTCGGTGTGTCGAAGATCCTCGACAACATGGAGATCGGCCACAACGTCATGCACGGTCAGTACGACTGGATGCGTGAGCGCGGCATCAACTCCCGCGAATTCGACTGGGACACGGTCTGCCCGGCCGACCAGTGGAAGCACTCGCACAACTACATGCACCACACCTACACCAACGTCCACGACATGGACCGCGACATCGGGTACGGCATCCTGCGCATCGACGAGGGCCAGAAGTGGAACCCCTACTACCTGGGCAACCCCGTGTACGCGTTCCTGCTGATGGTCTTCTTCGAGTGGGGCGTGATGGCGCACGACCTCGAGATCGAGAACATCCTCCAGGGCAAGCGCAAGTGGTCCGATCTCAAGCCGCTGCTCGAGGGGCAGTCGCGCAAGGCGGGCAAGCAGGTCTTCAAGGACTACGTGATGTTCCCGGCGTTGACCGGCCCCCTGTTCCTGCACACGCTGGCTGGCAACGCCGTGGCCAACCTGATCCGCAACGTGTGGACCTACTCGATCATCTTCTGCGGTCACTTCCCGGCGGGTGTACAGACGTTCACCAAGGAGGAGACCGAGGTCGAGACCCGCGGTGAGTGGTACGTCCGGCAGATGCTCGGCTCGGCCAACATCAAGGGCTCCAAGCTGTTCCACATCATGTCGGGCAACCTGTCGCACCAGATCGAGCACCACCTGTTCCCCGACATCCCGGCCAACAGGTACCCGGAGATGGCGCCCGAGGTGAAGGCGCTGGCCGAGAAGTACGGCCTGCCCTACAACACCGGCCGTTTCGCCAAGCAGATCGGCTCGGTCTGGGCCAAGATCTTCCAGCTGTCGGTGCCGGATCGCTTCGTCAAGAGGGCACCCAAGCCCGGTGTTATCGTTATGCGTAATCGGAAGGCAACCGAAGTGGGCGTGTAAATGATCGGGAAATTCGAAAGCAACAAAGACCTTGTCCAGGAATTGACGTCCTCCGGTGCCCGGCATGTCGGCAATATCGCGACACTGATCACCGGCGTGGTGGCCGAGGTCGCGCGGGAGATCGGCGAGTTCGTCACCGACACGATCGAGATGAACGAGGCAGCCGCGGCCGCCCGCCGTGATGCCGAGCAGCAATTCGACGACGAGCGTGCCACCGGTGCGTTCGTCGAGGCCGAGGACGTCCCGGTCGGCGAGGACGCCGTTGTCGACACCGTGTTCGTCGAGGCCGAGGTCACCGACAAGAACTGAGCGTCACCACACCGGCAACCGCCTGCGGTGCTCGGTGACGTCGGTGATCAGATCCCGGTAGCCGTCGGTCAATTCGGCCAGCCGGGACCAGTGCAGATGGATCCGGGCCTCCCACTGCCGCGGTGTCGTCGGCTCGATCGGATGGGGGGCCCCCCCCCCCCGCCGGGGGGGGGCGCGTCGATTGTTCGCGCCCTCGGCCGGAGGAGACACCCCGCCAGCTTATAGGTGCCGGTGTGCCCGGAGTGCGGGACGGCGCTTCCGCAACCCGCTGATCACGTGAGCACATGGGTAACTCCCCAGCCACCTCCCAGCCGCTGCCCACCTAATCGCGAGCCCGACGACCAACGGTCGAGCTCCTGAAAGGCCCGCTGAGTTCCGGGGAGGCGGACAAGCCCAGTAGGCTGGCTGGTCGTGGTGTCCCCGAACGTTGTCCCTGATGCTGTGGCGGATCGTCGAGCTCGGCTGCTGGCCGCGGCGGCGGTGACGCTGGGGCAGTTGTCGGATGTGCTGACACCGTTGGGTGAGATGTTCGCCGAGCGCGGCCATTCCCTTTATCTTGTCGGCGGCAGCGTCAGGGACGCGGTGCTGGGCAGGCTCGGCACCGATCTGGATTTCACCACCGATGCCAGGCCGGACGTGGTGCAGGAGATGATGCGCGGCTGGGCCGACCATCTCTGGGACACCGGTGGCCTTGCCTTCGGCACCGTCAGCGCGGCCAAGGCCGATCAGCAGCTCGAGATCACCACCTTCCGCGCCGACACCTACGACCGGGTCTCCCGCAATCCCGAAGTCACCTTCGGTGACACGCTCGAAGGTGACCTGGTCCGGCGCGATTTCACGGTCAACGCGATGGCGGTGAAGATCGCCGCCGACGGCTCGCTCGAATTCGTCGATCCGCTCGACGGTCTCGACGCCCTGCTCGACGGCGTCCTCGATACCCCTGCCGCGCCGCAGGATTCGTTCGACGACGACCCGCTGCGGATGCTGCGCGCCGCTCGCTTCGTCGCCCAGCTCGGTTTCGAGGTGGCGCCGCGGGTGCGGGCCGCGATCGTGGAGATGGCCGACCAGATCGACCGGATCACCGCCGAGCGGGTGCGCACCGAACTCGACAAGCTGATCGGCGCCGCGCACCCCATCGACGGCATCAACCTCATGTGCGACACCGGCCTGGCGCAGCGGGTGCTGCCCGAGGTGCCCGCGATGAAGCTCGAGATCGACGAGCACCACCAGCACAAGGACGTCTACCAGCATTCGCTGACCGTGCTCTCCCAGGCGATCGACCAGGAAGAGGGCGATCCCGACCTGGTCCTGCGCTGGGCGGCGCTGCTGCACGACATCGGCAAGCCCGACACCAAGCGCAACGAGCCCGGCGGCGGCGTGAGCTTCCACCATCACGAGGTGGTCGGCGCGAAGATGGTGCGCAAGCGCATGCGCGCCTTGAAGTATCCGAAGGCCTTCACCGAAGAGGTTGCGCGCCTGGTGTTCCTGCACCTGCGCTTCCATGGCTACGGCAAGGGCCAGTGGACCGATTCGGCGGTGCGCCGCTACGTCACCGACGCCGACGACCTGCTCGATCGCCTGCACAAGCTGGTCCGCGCCGACTGCACGACCCGCAACAAGCGCCGCGCCGCGGCCCTGCGCGCCACCTACGACGAGCTCGAGGAGCGCATCGCCACGCTGCGCGCGCAGGAGGATCTGGCGCGGGTGCGGCCCGATCTGGACGGCAACTCCATCATGGAGCTGCTCGGCTTGGCGCCGGGTCCGCAGGTCGGCAAGGCGTGGAAATACCTCAAGGACCTGCGCCTGGACCGTGGCCCGATGACCCGCGAGGAAGCCGAAGCGGCGCTGCTCGAGTGGTGGGCCGCCGAGAACGCCTGATCAGAAGACGATCAGCGTGGTGCCCGCGATGATGGCCGAGCGGATCTGCGCCAGGTCGAACGAGCCGGTCGTCGCGGGCAGTTCGATCCGGAAACGCACCTTGTCGCCGCGCCGGTGCGCGTAGGAGATGCTCGCCCGGTTGGGCAGGTCGTCGAGCAGCAGCGCCGGTGCCGGTACCGCGCGCTTGGGCAGCCGGATGCCGTGCCAGCTGGCCTTGCGGATATCGATGCTGAGCAGATTGTCGTAGACCTGCGCCTCGACCAGAGCGCGCATCTTGCGGGTGCGATGCGTCGCGAGGATGCGGCCGTGCTCGTCGAGACGCACCCGCCAGTCCAGGTTCTGCGCGTCCACCCATTCCACGAGCGCCCCGATGCCGATGGTGCCCTCGATGTCGAGTTGCTGCACGCGGATCTTGGTCGGCACACCGGGGATGAGCCGGACGCCGTGCGCGACGACGGTGACGTTGTCGAACGGATGCGAGTCCCAGACCAGGTCCGACAGCACCGTCTTGCTCTGGAAGTGGGCGCCGCGCCTGCGCACCTTGAACACGTCGAGGGTGGCGGTGAGGTCGTGGCCGAGCAGGGTGGCGCTGACTTCCTGCCCGCCGAACCGGCTCAGGATCCCCTCGCTGAGCACGGTCATCAGCACATCGGGCATGAGCGCGGTGACGGTACCGGAGCCCAGGTCGGCGACGGGGTCGGCCCAGGACGTGGTGAAGCCGAGCCACTGGTCGATCCACGACGGGTCGAGCAGGCGTCTGCCCAGGTCGACAGCGCCCGACAGTGACCAGGACTTCGGATCGAAATACGTGGCCATGATGGTCCGAGCGTACTTGCCCGCGGCGGACCCGGCCACGCTCCGCGGCGTGTTGTGCGCGCAGCACGGCCGGATGATTCCGAATGTTCTTTGCGGTCAAAGCCACCGAGGTGCGGGTATACGCCTGGTGAAACCGCCCCGGTGGTGACGGCGGGAACGGAGTCGTTCATGCTCGAATCACCGGGATACCCACCTGGGAGTGACGCGCGAGTACCGGAGGGCATCGCATGCCGCTGGACCTGAACAGTGATCTGGGCGAAGGCTTCGGCCCGTGGCGGATGGGTGACGACGCCGCGATGCTCGACATCGTCACCAGCGCCAACATCGCCTGCGGATTCCACGCGGGCGACCCGTCCATCATGCGTCGGACCTGCGAACTCGCGGTCGCCAAGGGCGTGCGGATCGGCGCCCACGTCGGCTATCGCGACCTGGTCGGCTTCGGCCGCCGCGATATCGCCATCGCCCCGGCCGACCTGCGCGACGAGATGCTGTACCAGATCGGCGCCCTCGCGGCATTCGCGCGCGCGGCGGGCGACCGGGTGCGCTACGTCAAGCCTCACGGCGCGCTCTATCACGCGGCCGCCCGCGATCGCCTGCTCGCCGACGCCGTGCTGGCCGCGGTGGCCGAGGCCGAACCCGGACTCGCCTTGCTCGGACCGGCCGGAACGGAGCTCGAGCGCGCCGCGGGCAGACTGGGCGTTCGGTTCATCGGCGAGGGCTTCGCCGATCGCGCCTACACCGCGACGGGCACCCTCGCCCCGCGGGGAGTTGCCGGCGCGGTGCTGCCGCCCGACACGGCCGTCGCCCAGGCGGTTTCTCTTGCGGTGTCGGGGACCGCGCGTACCGTAGACGGTCCCGGTACGGTCGCCGTGACCGTGGCCAGTGTGTGCGTCCACGGCGATTCCCCTGCCGCCGTGGAGATGGCCCGCCGAATTCGGCAGGCACTCGGCGAGGCAGGCGTACCGGTGGAGCCGTTCGGCTGAGGGTGGGAGGCAGGATGGACGAGGCAGGACCGAGGGACACGACCAACGACTGGAACTCGCGGATCCGGCCCGCGGGTGACCGTGCCATGCTCATCACGCTCGACGATCCCCGGCCGGTGCAACGACTCGCCTCGGCTCTGCGCGTGCACGCGATCGCCGGCGTGCAGGACGTGCTGCCCGCGGCGGAAACCGTTCTGGTGACCATGCATTCGGTGAGCTACGGCGTCCAGGTCCGGCGCGAGCTCGTCGCGCTGCTCGACCGGCTGGATCAGGATCCGCCGCAACCGGATTCGCCGGATGTTTCCCGTGGAACACTGCCCGACAGCGAGATTCCCGACGACGTGGTGGAGATTCCGGTCCGCTACGACGGCGCGGATCTGCCCGAGGTCGCCCGGCTGCTCGACCTGTCGGTCCCGGAGGTGATCGCGGCGCACACCGGCACGGTCTGGCGATGCGCGTTCGTCGGTTTCGCACCCGGTTTCGGCTACCTGACCTCGCCCGACGGCAGGCTGACGGTGCCGCGCCGGGTCACGGCCCGCACCGCCATCCCGCCCGGCGCGGTGGCGCTGGCAGGCGGCTACTCGGCGGTGTATCCGCGGGGCACGCCGGGCGGCTGGCAGCTGATCGGCACGACCGAGCTGCGGATGTGGGTGGTCGACCGTGATCCACCAGCGCTGGTGCGGGCGGGGACGGCGGTACGGTTCGTCGACACGGCGACCACGGAATAACACCAGGGCTGCTCAACGATGCGCCGCCTCGACAGCGAATCGGGGAGTGATCGCATGCTGATCTTCATCGAGCGGGTGGGACCGCTCGCGACGGTCCAGGACCTGGGGCGGCCAGGGTGGTTCGATTCCGGGGTGGGACAGGCGGGGGCGGCCGACCGCGCCTCGTTACGCCTGGCCAACCGGCTGGTGGGCAATCCGGAGGACTTCGCGGCCATCGAGGTGCTGCTCGGCGGGCTGGCCCTGCGCGCCGACGCCCACCTCACGGTCGCGGTCACCGGCGCCGCCGCGCCCGCGACCGTCGACGGCACGCCGGTCGGCCACGCCAGCGTGCTCGAGCTCGCGGAGGGCCAGGTGCTTGGCCTCGGCCTGGCCACGTCGGGTCTGCGCAGCTACGTGGCGGTGCGCGGCGGCATCGACGTGCCGAAGGTGCTCGGTTCCCGCAGCCGCGACACCATGTCGGGCATCGGCCCCGAGCCATTGCAGGCGGGCACGCAGCTCCCGGTCGGACCGCCGCCACGCACCCTGCCGACCGTCGAGTTCGCGCCGCTCCCTGTCCCACCGGAGGTGCTGACCGTCCGGGCCAGGCCGGGCCCCCGCGCCGACTGGTTCGCCGACCCCGACGAGCTGTTCCACGGTTCCTGGGTGGTCTCCGCCGACACCGATCGCATCGGCGCCC
This sequence comes from Nocardia sp. NPDC058497, assembly GCF_042720195.1. Taxonomy (NCBI): domain Bacteria; kingdom Bacillati; phylum Actinomycetota; class Actinomycetes; order Mycobacteriales; family Nocardiaceae; genus Nocardia; species Nocardia sp. NPDC058497. The sequence continues at coordinate 11,016 of NZ_JBHXMY010000046.1, forward strand.
GCCTCGATCGCGTCGAGGGCCAACCCCTGGTCCGGTCGGTCACCCACGAACTGCCCGCGGAAGGGGTGGCGCTCGGTTCGGTCCAGGTCCCGCCGAGCGGCCAGCCGGTCGTCTTCCTCGCCGATCACCCGATCACCGGCGGCTATCCGGTGATCGCCGTGGTGCTCGACGCGGATGTGGACCGGGTGGCGCAGGCCAGGCCGGGCGAGCGATTGCGGTTCGTGCCAGCGCGCTGATCAGCCGGGCGGATTCAGCCGGGCGGATTCAGCCGGGCGTGCATCAGGTACACGTTGTAGCTTTGCCACGCCGACATCGTGAAGTACAGGTCACGCGCCGTCGACCAGGGGTGGATGAAGCCGCCGTAGGCCATCGGATAGTCCTGCGTGGAAACCAGCGGCGCCGCCGAGGTCCACCGCCCCTGCGGTTCCGCCGCGGTGCGGAGCACGATCTGGCTGGCCGGCGCGTCCAGGTAGACCATCTGCCACTGCCCGCTGTCGGCGTCGAAGCGCACCGACAGTTCGCTGGCCGTGCCCGCGACGAGCGGTGTCGCCGAATTCTCCGCGGCGGGCGCCCAATCGCCGTCCACCCAGTACTGGTAGGCCGACTTGTTGAGCACGTCGGCCGCGCGCACCCTGGCCAGGCCGATCACCCCGACCCGCCCGTTGGGCGTGCCGAACATGTAGACGTACTCGCCGTGCGGCACCATCGCCGCCACCTGGAACCGGCCGATCCCGAACATGTTCTCCCAGCGGGCATGCTGATCCTTGGTCCAGGTCTGCCCGCCGTCGTCGGAGTACGCCAGGCCGCCGTAGTTGGTCAGCCACATGCCGGGGACCCTCGACCAGTGGTTGACCGACATGTAGCTCATGAACTGCCTGCGCCCGATCGCGAACCCCGAGGTGGGGATGGTGGTCGTCTCCCAGTTCTTGATCTTGCGGCTGCCGAGCAGTTCGGCGGCGTGGCAGGGACTGTCCTGCACCATCGAATCGATGACAAGTCCGTCGTCGAGGTTCGTGTCGGTGCTGTAGGCGAGCACGTTGGACCGCCAGTCGGCGGTGTCGGAGCCGGCGCCGCCGTATTCCCAGCCCTCGCCGAAGGTGTCGCCGAAGACCACGGCCACCTTGCCGGGTTCGGTCTCCCAGAACAGCCCGAGGTCGGTGCCGTCGACCTGCCAGCGCATATCGGTCCGGTTGTTCGAGCCGTGCCCGGTGATCTGCTCGACGAGCCGCACCGACTCCACCACCGGCGCCGCGACCGCGGGCCGCAGCGGACCCGGTTCGATCGGACGCACGACACGTGGCGGCGCTTCCTGGGCCGGTTCGCCCTCGCCACCGGGTACCGGGTACGGGATGGTTTCCCGCTCGGGCTTGAGCCGGATGCGCGGCAGCCCTGAGCCTGAACCTGAACCCGTCCCTGAACCCGAGCCCGAACCCGAACTCGGTGACGTGTCGTCCGACTCCTCGATTCCGTCTTCGGGTTCGGGCGTGTCCCTGACCTCGGGACACGGATTGAGGCACGGATCCGAGGGCAGCGGCACCTGCGCGACGCGGGTGTTGTCGTGCGGCGGATCGGGCAGCGGCACCGGGGTCAGCTCCGGTATCACGACGGGGATGTCGACGCTCGGCGGAACCATCGGACCGAGCGGCGCGGGCGGCGCGGCCGGATCGGGCAGCCGGTTGAGTGGGTCGAATCCTGTTTCGCCGCACATGTTTACGGGCGGCGGCATCCAGGGGAACGGCGCGGCGTAGGCGGGAATGGCGAGCGTTACCGCCAGCAGGGCGCCGAGTGCGGTCGATCCGTGCGATGCGCGCATGTGCTCCCTCGAATGCATATCCGAACGAACAAACAAATACCATCGACTCGACCATGAACTTACCGGAACCGAACCGGGTTTCCGTGCGTCCAATCCCTATGTGAACGAAATCGAGTACGTCCTCGGATCCGGTGACGGCATCGTGCACGACTGGTCGGGACAGGCCGAACTGGCCGACACCGGCATCGCCGACACGCTATGGCTCGACTTCGACAGCGACACGAGCAACGACGCGGCCCCCTGGGACCGCGACGGCGCCGCCGCTCTCGATTCGGCCTTGCTGCCGGACATCCCGCCATTCACCGTCGACCACCGGGCGGTGCTCGCGCAGGAACCAGTGAGTCCGCTCAGCAGGCCGCCCTGGCTCGACGGGAATTGAGCGCGATCGCCACGATGCCGAACGCGTAGACGGCCGCGCCGGCCAGCACCACCCCGATCGAGCGGCCGTCGGCGGGGATGACCAGCGCGGTCGCCGCGATCGCCAGCACGAAGGTCATGTTGAAAACCGTGTCCTGCAGGGCGAACACCTGGCCGCGCTGGTCGTCGTCGATGTCGATCTGCATGCTCGCGTCGCCGGTCAGTTTGATCGTCTGGCCCGCGAGGCCGAGCCCGAACGCGCCGGCGAGCAGCAGCCGGTGCGCGTTGTCGACGGCCGAACCGGTCGCGAGCGCGATCGGGGTGACCAGCGTCAACTGCACGGCGACCGCGGTCGTCAGCCCGAGCAGCACGGTCCGTGGCCTGCCGAGCCGGGGAATGAGCACCGGCGTCAGGATCGCGGCGAACAGCATGCCCGCCGCGGCGAACCCGATCGCGACACCGAATCCGACCAGGCCACCGCTCATCTCGGTGTCCCCGGTCGGCTGGCGCAGCACCAGCACCATGATCAGGGTGTTCATGCCGAAGACGATCCGGTGCGCGCCGATGCCGATCATCGCCGTCGTCACCTGCACCGATCGCCACACCGTGACCGCGCCGGTGCGCAAGCCGGTCGCGATCGCGTGCACCGTGCTCTCCGAAGTGGCCGAACCACTTTCGGGCCCGAGTACCCGGCGCCGGAAGCCGAAGGCGAGTATCGCGCCGAGGATCGAACCGATGCCGCTGAGCGCCACCGCCACCGCCGAGGCGGCGTCGCCCGCACCGATCAGCGCGATCACCGCCACCGCCGCCGCGGCGCCGATGCCCGCGCACACCGAGGCCATCGTCGCCAGCACCGAGTTCATCGGCACCAGCCACCGCTGTTCGAGCACCCGGGGCAGCGCCGCCGACACACCGGCCAGCACGAACCGGCTGATGCCAACGGTCGCTAGCGCGAGCAGCAACAGCGGCGTCTCCCCGATCCCCACCGCGAGCCCGATCGCGGCGAGGCCGATCAGCACCGCCCTGGCCACGCTGGCGGTCAGCAGGACGTTGCGCCGATCCCACCGGTCCAGCAGCGCGCCCGCGTAGGGCCCGAGCATCGAATAGGGCAGCAGCAGGACCGCGAAGCCGGCGGCGATCGCCAGCGGGTCGGTCTCGCGTTCCGGGTTGAACAGGATGGCGCCCGACAGCGCGGCCTGGAACATCCCGTCACCGAACTGGGCCGCGAACCGCAGCAGCGCCAGCCGCGGCATCTGCGGATTCCGCCGGATGACCCCGCGGCTCTCGCGGAGCCGATATCGCATCGAGATCGGCCGCTCACCTGCCGGATTCGAGCCGTCATGGCGATCAGTCGACACCACGTGAGAATAGTGGTGCCAGAATTGAGGCGGCGGTACGGGTGCGAGCAGGAGGAACGTCATGTCCACATCGACGACGACACCGCGGATCGAACTCCATCGCGGCGGTGACCGGATGAAGACGCGGATCTCCTGGCTCGATTCCAAACACTCGTTCTCCTTCGGCGAGCACTACGACCCCGACAACACCCATCACGGCCTGCTGCTGGTGAACAACGAGGACGTGGTGCTGCCCGGCGAGGGCTTCGACACCCACCCGCACCGGGACATGGAGATCGTCACCTGGGTGCTCGGCGGCAGCCTGGTGCACCAGGACTCCCTCGGCCACAACGGCATCATCTACCCCGGCCTCGCGCAGCGGATGAGCGCGGGCACCGGGATCATGCACTCGGAGAAGAACGACTCGTGGCGGCTGGACGGCAAGGTGCCGGAGCACGACGAACCGGTGCATTTCGTCCAGATGTGGGTGGTGCCCGACGAGCCGGGCGTCGACCCGGGCTATCAGCAGCTCGAGATCGACGACGAACTGGCGCGCGGCGGCCTGGTGACGGTCGCCTCCGGCCTGCCCCGCTACCGCGATCGCACCGCCATCGCGATCAATTCCTCGCACGCCGCCATGCACGTCGCGCGGATGCGGGCCGACAGTCCGGGCGTCACCCTGCCCGATGCCCCCTACCTGCATGTTTTCGTGGCCCGCGGCGAGGTCGACGTGGAAGGGATCGGCACTCTGTACCAGGGTGACGCGGTCCGGCTGACCCGTTCCGGCGGCCAGCTGGTGCGCCCGCACGGCGACGCCGAGGTGCTGGTGTGGGAGATGCACGCCCGCCTCGGCGGGCAGTGACCTCAGGCCGAGCCCGACTCCTGCGCCAGCACCACCGACCGCGCGTTGGTGCGGGTGGCGGCGACGATCTGGGCGAAGTCCGGCCGGTAGTCGCCGTCGGGCTCCTGCACCCAGGTGCGGTAGCCGCTGCGTTCGTCGGCGGGCGACGGCAGCACGATCTCGCTGCCGGGTAAGGCCACCGAGGCGCACACCCGGAACAGCTCGGCGAACAGCACGGTGTCGAGATAGGAATTGTCGGTGGGGCCGGTGAGGAAGGTCCAGCGGCTGGAGCGGGGATGGGCGATGATCGGTCCGCAGCGCTGGCCGCGCCCGATCAGCAGGCCGCGCACCCGCTCACCCAGCGTGGACGGCATGACCACCGCGCCGACCGCGCCGATTTCCAGCATGATCCGGCCCATCGATGAGTCGACCACGCCGTAGAGCCCGTTGTGCTTGCGATAGTGGCGACAGCGCGCCAGCGCATCCTGGGTGGCCGAGTATTCCTCGGCCGCGGTATACCCGCCTTTTTCATCAGTGCGCGACGTGCTCATCACGACCTCGTCTCTGTCGACGGTGACTCGATGTAGCTGTGGATTCGCTCGAACGGGGAGGAACTCTGCATCACGAACCGGGTGAAGCGGGAAACTTTTCTATAACGGCCTGGACCAGGGGAAAAATGCCGTTCGCAACAGCCTAATGCCGCACAACCGCGCTGACAATAGTCAGTAGCTGGCGTGTCGATCAGCGTACGATATTCGCCCATGGCACCCGTTTCGCCCACCGCGGCGCGCTGGGAACTGGTGCTGCGCCTGCGCGAACTGCGCGAGCAGCGCGGCTTCGACTCGGCCGGCTTCGCCGGTCGGGTCGGGTTCACCCCTGCCAACTGGTCCCATGTCGAGAAGGGCAGGCGGGTGCTCACCCGCACCACCATAGAACCGGTCCTCGACGTGCTCGACGTGGCCGCCGACGAGCGCGGGGAACTGCTCGCGCTGCTCGAGGCGAGCAAGCGGCGCGGCTGGTGGTCGACCTCGTCGGCGCTGATCGGTCCCGAGCTGCAGCGTCTCTACGGCATGGAGGCTGGCGCGCTGAGCATCCGCAGCTACGACAGCCTGATCGTGCCGGGCCTGCTCCAGACCGAGGCGTACGCGCGTGCCCTGATCAGCGCCGATGTGATGATCCGGCCGGTGCAGGTCGACCAGCTGGTCGCGATCAGGATGCGCCGACAGCAGCGTCTGCACGAGCCCGATCCGCTCGAGCTCACCGCGGTCCTCGGCGAGGCCACGTTGCGGCAGCAGACCGGTGGGCCCGAGGTGTTGCGCGGGCAGCTGCGTCATCTCGCCGACCTGATGCGCGAACTGGACACCGTCGACGTGCGCGTCATCCCGTTCAGCGCGCCCGAGGGCGCGGTCCTCGGTGGCTCGAGCTTCCACCTGCTCGACTTCGCAAGCGATCAGCTACCTACCTTCGCGTGGGCCGAGAGCGCCGTCTTCGGCGGCCCGGTCGACGACGCCGAGCAGGTCCGTGATCTCGGCTTCGCCTACCTGCGTGCCAGGGAGCAATCGCTCTCGCGCACCGAATCGCTGGCCCTGATCAGCGACTATGCGAGCGTGTAAGATTCGGGTCATGTCCACCACCGCTCGTCGCCGCCCGGCCGATCACGGCTGGTTCACCTCGTCGCGCTCCAATAACGGCAACCAATGTGTCGAGGTCCGTTTCGATGGCGACACGGTTCAGATACGTGACAGCAAATTCCGTCGCAATCCGCTGAACGTCGGTCTCGACGAACCGATCATCACCGTCGACGCCGAGCTGTGGACCGCGTTCCTGCACTGCCTGCTGAGCACCCGCCGGCACCCCGACCTCGTCGCCCATGTGTCCGCCGACGGCTCGGCCACCCTCCGCCACGACGACGTCCTGCTGCATTTCACCGCCGGTGAGTGGGAGGCCTTCGTCGCCGGTGTCCGCGACGACGAGTTCGTCTGCGTCTAGCCCGCCCGCCGCGAGCGGCCACACGTGTCGGCGGTTGTCGGCATACTGGAGCGCGTGACTTCCGACCTGAGCAGTCCTTCCGGGATCGATCTGTCCTTCCGCGACCAGGAGGTGCGGGTGCAGGACGATCTGTTCGCGCACGTCAACGGGCAGTGGCTGGCCGAGTACGAGATTCCGGCCGACCGCGCGGTGGACGGGGCGTTCCGGACGTTGTACGACCAGGCCGAGCTCGATGTGCAGGCGATCATCCAGGACAGCGCGGCAGGCGCGTCCGAGGATGCCGATGCCCGCAAGATCGGTGACCTGTACTCGAGCTTCATGGACACCGACGCCGTGACCGCGGCCGGGTTCACGCCGGTCGCCGCCGAGCTGCGCGAGATCGCCGAGGTCGACGGCCCGAGCGCGTTCGCCGCGCTGCTGGGCCGGTTGCAGCGCACCGGCGTGCGCGGCGCGCTGGGCTACTACGTCGACACCGACGACAAGGACTCCACCCGCTACCTGGTGCACGCCACCCAGTCGGGGATCGGCCTGCCGGACGAGTCGTACTACCGCTCGGACGAATTCGCCGAGATCCGCGAGGCCTACCAGGCCCATCTCACGAAGATGTTCACCATCGCCGCCGACCCGGCGCTGGCGGGCCTGCTGCCCGCCGACCCGGCCGACGCCGCCCGCCGCGTGTTCGAACTGGAACGCACACTCGCCGCGGGCCATTGGGACGTGGTGCGCCGTCGCGATGCCGAGAAGAGCTACAACCTCACCACTTTCGCCGCGCTGGCCGCCGAGAACCCCGAATTCGATTGGGCCGCCTGGGTCGACGCCATCGCCTCCGGACTCGATCGCAGCGGCGCGGAACTGTTCGCCGAGCTGGTGGTCCGTCAGCCCGACTACGTGCGTGCCTTCGCGCAGGCGTGGGCCGCTGTGCCGCAGGCGGATTGGCAGGACTGGGCGGTCTCGCAGGTGCTGCACGCCAGGGCGCCGTACCTGACCGACGAGGTCGTCGCCGAGAACTTCGACTTCTACGGCCGCACCCTGACCGGCGCGCAGGAGAATCGCGAGCGCTGGAAGCGCGGCGTGTCGCTGGTGCAGGAGCTGCTCGGCGAGGCCGTCGGCAAACTGTATGTGACCAAGCACTTTCCGCCGCAGGCCAAGGCGCGCATGGTCGAACTGGTGGCCAACCTGCAGGAGGCCTACCGCCGCAATATCACCGACCTCGAGTGGATGGGCCCCGACACCCGTGCCGCGGCGCTGACCAAGCTGGAGAAGTTCACCCCCAAGATCGGCTACCCCGACACCTGGCGCGACTACTCCGCGGTCGAGGTCGACCCGGCCGACCTGGTCGGCAACTACCGGCGCGGCTACGCCGCCGACCACGACCGTGACCTGGGCAAACTGGGCGGCGAGGTCGACCGTGGCGAGTGGTTCATGACCCCGCAGACGGTGAACGCCTACTACAACCCCGGCATGAACGAGATCGTCTTCCCCGCCGCGATCCTGCAGCCGCCGTTCTTCGATATGAACGCCGACGACGCGGCCAACTACGGCGGCATCGGCGCGGTGATCGGCCACGAGATCGGCCACGGTTTCGACGATCAGGGCGCCAAGTACGACGGCGACGGCAATATGAAGGACTGGTGGACCGACGCCGACCGCGCCGAGTTCGGCAAGCGCACCAGGGCGCTGATCGACCAGTACGACGTGCTGTCCCCCGTCGACCTGGATGACGAGCACACCGTCAACGGCGAGTTCACCATCGGCGAGAACATCGGCGACCTGGGCGGTCTGTCGATCGCGCTGGCCGCGTACAAGATCTCGCTCGACGGCGCCGAACCGCAGGTCATCGACGGGCTCACCGGCTTGCAGCGCGTCTTCTACGGCTGGGCGCAGGTGTGGCGCACCAAGGCCCGCCCCGAGGAGGCGATCCGCCGACTCGCCGTCGACCCGCACTCGCCGCCGGAGTTCCGGTGCAACGCGGTCGTGCGCAATATCGACAGCTTCTACGATGCCTTCGACGTGACGCCCGACGACCAGCTCTACCTGGCTCCCGGCGAGCGCGTGACGATCTGGTAGGCCTGCCTCCGCGTCGCGGGGTGCGATGATGGGTGTCTCGACGCGTCGCGGGCGGTCAGAAGACGAGGTGGAAGATGATGGCTGAGCTGGCATCGCCGCTACATGGGCGGCCGATCACAGCCGCGCAGTTCGACGCCTTACCGATCGACACGACCCATCGTTACGAGATCGAGGACGGTTTCCTACTCGTGAATGCGCGACCAGCGGCGCCGCACAGCCGGGCGATCAAGCGCCTGCTCATGCAGCTCGACAGTCAGCTGCCGCCTGCTTACGAGGCGTTCGCGGAGTTGGAGGCCGAATTGATCGGCCGTTCACCGCGCCGTATGCCGGACGTGGTGGTGGCGGGAATCGAGGTGGGCGACCAGCAGCGCGTACGGGCTGATCAGATCCATGTGGCGATCGAGATCGCGACGTCCGGCGAATCCGCAGTGCGTGACTACGCGGTCAAAGCCGGGGAGTACGCTGCCAATTCGATCGCCCACTATTGGGTCATCGACATCCTCGACCCGGCCTCGGTCGGTCTCACCATCTATACGCTCGACCAGGGTGAATACCGCATTACGCCGCGGGCGACAGGATCTGTGGCGC
>NZ_JBHXMY010000047.1:0-19932 GCF_042720195.1 Nocardia sp. NPDC058497
GCCCGCCGCGGGCGTCACCCGGGTCCGGGGCGCGGGGGGTTTTGGGGGCGGCGCGCTCGGCGTTGGACTGCTGGGGCCCCACTACCACGCGCCCCGGCGCCGCGGGGTCCGCGCGCCCCGGCGCGCGGAACGGGGTGAGCAGCGTTGCGGTGCGGTCGATCTCGTGTGTGGTGGCGTTCCACTCGGTGAGGATGCGGGTCCGCTCGGCAGGCTCGAGCACGTCCACGGTGTCCAGCGGCGTGTGCGGCGCGGCCGCGATGGCGGTGAGCAGTCGTTCCAGCCGGCCCGCGATCGCCACCGCTGTCTCGGTGTCGAACACGTCGTGGGCGTAGGTGAGGACGCCCGTGACACCCGCGGCGGCACCGTCGGCGTATTCGTCGCTGACGATCAGGTGCAGGTCGAACTGGGACAGCTCGTTGTCGGTGTCCAGGCCGGACACGGTGATCCCGGGCAGCGCCAGTTCGGCACGCTCGAAGTTCTGGAAGGAGAACCCGACCTGGAACAGCGGGTGCCGGGCGGTGGAGCGGGCCGGGTCGAGCACCTCCACGAGCCGCTCGAACGGCACGTCGGCATTGGCGTAGACCGCGAGGTCGGTGGCGCGCTGACGGGCCAGCAACTGCGCGAACGTCTCCCCCGCGACCAGCCGGGTACGGAACACCAGCGTGTTGACGAACATGCCGATCAGGTCTTCCAGCGCCGCCTCACCGCGCCCGGCGACCGGGGTGCCGACGGTGATGTCGGCGCTGCCCGAGAGCCGTCCGAGCAGTGCCGCGAACGCGGTGTGCACGACCATGAACAGCGTGGCGCCGGACTCCCTTGCCAGCTCGCTCAGCCGGGCATGGATGGCGGCATCGAGGGTGACCGGCACCGTGCCACCCGCGAGGGTGCGCACGGCCGGGCGCGGCCGGTCCAGCGGCAGGGCGAGCTCGTCCGGAAGGTCGGCGAGTTCGCTACGCCAGAAGTCGAGCTGGCGGGCTGCCACCGAGATGGGGTCGGCTTCGTCGCCGAGCACGGCCCGCTGCCACAGCGCGTAGTCGGCGTACTGCACCGGCAGCGGCGTCCACTGCGGCGCTGTGCCGTCGCGGCGAGCCAGGTAGGCGGTCATCAAGTCGCGAACCAGCGGCGGCACGGACGAACCGTCGGCGCTGATGTGGTGCACGACCATGGCCAGGACGGCCTCGTCGTCGGCGATCCGGTAGAGCACGACCCGCCACGGCACCCCGGCGGTGACGTCGAACGTGGTGGCGGCCAACGCGGTCACGGCCTCCACGACCTGCTCGGCCGCGGTCTCACGAACCTGAAGGGCGACACCGGCTTCGGCAGCGGACAGGATCTGCTGCACCGGGCCGTCGGCCGTCTCCGGGTAATACGTCCGCAGCACTTCGTGACGCTCGACGAGATCGCCGACAGCCGCGGCAAGGGCATCGATATCGAGCGCACCACTCAGCCGCACCGCGATCGGCACGTTGTATCCGGCCGAGTCGGGATCGAACCGGTTGAGGAACCACATCCGCTGCTGCGCGGGCGAGAGCGGGACGGCCGCGGGCCGCTCCCCCGCGACCAGCGCCAGCCGGGCGACGCCCTCGGCACTGTCGAGCGCGGCAGCCAGCGCAGCCACCACGGGCGCCTCGAAGATCCGCGCCACCGGCACCTGCCGATCCAGCACGGCGCCGAGCCGGGCGGCAACGCGGGTCGCGATGAGCGAGTTTCCGCCGAGATCGAAGAAGTCATCGTCCGCGCCGACAAGCTCGAGTCCGAGCACCTCGGCGACCACACCGGCCACCAGCTGCTCCGACGGAGTTGCCGGAGCACGGAATTCGCGAACAGCCAGCTCAGGAGCAGGCAGCGCGCGCCGATCGAGCTTGCCGGAGGCGTTCACCGGCAGCGCATCGAGGACCACGAAGGCACTCGGCACCATGTACGCCGGAAGTGCCTGCTGCAGCGCGACTTTCACCGCAGCGAGGTCGATCACGCGACCGGCTGTGCCGTCTGCGCTCGCGGGGACGAGGTAGGCGGTGAGGTAGTCGCCGGTGCCGTCGTCGCGGACGGTGACGACGGCTCGATCGATGGTGTCGAGGCCGGCGAGGACCGCTTCGATCTCCCCGAGTTCGATGCGCAGGCCTCGCAGTTTCACCTGGAAGTCGGTGCGGCCCAAGTATTCCAGTTCGCCGGTGCGGGTGCGCACGACGAGGTCGCCGGTGCGGTACATGCGGGTGCCGGGTGTGCCGTACGGGTTGGCGACGAAGCGGTCCGCGGACAGGTCGGGGCGGGCCAGGTAGCCGCGGGCCAGCTGGACACCGGCGAGGTAGAGCTCGCCGGGTGTGCCGATCGGCACGGGCCGCAGGCGGGCGTCGAGTACGTGCAGCGCGGTGTTGGCGACCGGCGCGCCGATCGGCACGGTGACGGTGTCGGCATCGGTGACCTCGTGGAAGGTGACGTCGACCGCGGCCTCGGTCGGTCCGTACAGGTTGTGTACGGCTACCCCGGGCACCAGCGCGCGCAACCGTTGCGCGTCGGCGGCGGGCAGCGCCTCACCGGAGGCGAACACCTGCCGCAGCGACACGCAGCCGGCGGCACGGGGTTCGGCGAGGAACGCGGCCAGCATCGACGGCACGAAGTGCGCGACACCGACGCCGGTGCGGGTGATCACCTCGGCCAGATAGGCGGGGTCGCGGTGCCCGTCGGGACGGGCGATCACCAGGGTGGCGCCGATCTGCAAGGGCCAGAACAGCTCCCACACCGACACGTCGAAGGTGATGGGCGTCTTCTGCAGCACCGTGTCGGCGGCGTCGAGCCGGTACGCGTCCTGCATCCAGACCAGACGATTGATGATCGCGGTGTGGCTGACCGCGACGCCCTTCGGCTTGCCCGTCGAGCCCGAGGTGAACAGGACGTAGGCCAGGTCGGCGGCACGCAGCGGCCGGATCCGGTCGGCGTCGGTGACCGGATCGGCGGCGAACTCGGAGAGGTCGCGATCGGCGGGATCGACAGTGCGGGTATCGATGGCCGGGAAATCGTCCGCGGCCAGCACGCACACCGGCTCGGCGGTCGCGAGGACGTCGGCGATCCGGTCGGCCGGATGGTCGGGGTCCAGCGGCAGATAGGCCGCACCCGCGGCCTGCACCGCATAGATGGCGACCAGCAGGTCGATGCCGCGGGGCAGTCCGACACCGACGATGGCACCGGGGCCGACCCCTTCGGCGATCAGCATCCGCGCCAGCCGGGCGACCCGAACAGCGAACTCGCCGTAGGTGATCCGCTCATCCTCGAACTCGAGAGCGACGGTGTCCGGCGTCCGGCGGGCCTGCGCGGCGAACATCGAGACGAGCGTCGCATCGGTGTCCAGCGGCGCCGCGGTGTTGTTCCACACCGCCAGCTGGGCGGTCTCGGCGGCATCGAGCAGATCGATCTCGCCGACGGGCGTGGTGTCGTCGGCGACGACCGCCGCGAGGATTCGCACGAAGCGCTCGCCGAACGAGGTGACCGTATCGGCATCGAACAGATCGGTGGCGTAACGCAGCCAGCCACGCAGACCGGGTTCGCCTGCCGCGCCGGTGATCTCGTTGATCGCCAGCGACAGATCGAACTGGGTCGTCGCCGCGGGCAGGGCGAACTCGCCGATCCGCAGACCGGGCAGCTCGATGCTGGTGTCGTCGCGGTGCTCGAACGCCAGCATCACCTGCACGATCGGCGAATACGCGGTCGAACGCACCGGATTCAGTTCGTCGACCAGCCGCTCGAACGGCAGATCGGCATGCGCGAAGGCCCGCAGATCGGCGGCCCGCACCTGCGCGAGCAGATCGGCGAACCCGACCCCACCGTCGACCGTGGTCCGCAGCACCAGCGTGTTGACGAACATGCCGACGAGATCGTCCAGCGCGGCATCGGCCCGACCGGCGACCGGCGTACCCACCACGATGTCGGCACCCGCCCCCTGCCGCGCCAGCAGCACCGCGAACGCCGCGTGCACCACCATGAACGTCGACACACCGTGGCGACGCGCCAGCTCCTCGATCCCGGCCACCACACCGGCAGGCACATCGAACCCGACGGACCCGCCCACACCCGTACGCACAGCAGGCCGCGGCCGATCAGTAGCCAGCTCCAGAGCCGGTGCGAGACCAGCCAATTCGTCCCGCCAATGCGCCAGCTGCCGCGCCAGCCGCGACGACGGATCCCCGGCATCACCGAGCACCGCATGCTGCCACAGCGTGAAGTCGGGATACTGCACCGGCAACGGCTCCCACACCGGCGCACTGCCCGCACTCCGAGCGGCATACGCGGTGATGAGATCCCGGGCCAACGGCGTCGTCGACACACCATCGGCGGCGATGTGATGCACCGCGAGCACCAGCACATGCTCGACGTCCCGCACCGCCTCGCCGGACGCCAACCCGTCGCCGCGCACGTCACGCATCGCAACGCTTCCGGCCACCGCACCATCAGCATCCGCACCGTTGTGCACCATGCCGCCAGGCACTACACCCACTCCGCCGTCAGCCGCCGGACCGCTGCGCAGGGAACCATCGGCCGCAACACCGCCCCGCACCACACCGTCAGCCACCACATCGTCGCGAATGACACCGCTGGGCACAGCACCGCTGCTCAGTCCGGCCACGACACGATCGGCCACTGCGCGATCCGGCACGACACCATCGGCCACCACATCGGCGGGCACGACGTCCTCGGCCACCGCAACGTTGCGAACGGCGCCGTTGGGCACGGCGCTATGGCGCGGGGCGCCTTCTGCTACAGCACCATCGAGGGCAACACCGTTCCGCACGGCAGCGGCGTGGCCGCCGGTCGGCTGTCCATCAGTGTTCGTTCGCCGGAGTAGCGCGGCGCGCACTGGTGGCTGGGTCGTCAGGTCATAACCTGCCCCGACGATCTCGCGGACCGCGTCGGCCAGGTCTGCCTCGGCGACTTCGCGGACAACGGCGACCGGCAGTACCTGTTCGACCGGGAGGACGACCTGGGTCGGTCCCTCGGCGTCTTCCGGGAAGACCGTGCGCAGCGACTCATGCCGCTCGAGCACATCGCCCAGCGCAGCCCACAGCGCGTCGGTGTCCAGCTCGCCGGACAGGCGCAGGGCGATCGGCAGGGTGTAGACGGCCGAGTCGGGGTCGATGCGGTTCAGCAACCACAGGCGGGTCTGGGCCAGCGACAACGGAATACGGTCCGGGCGCGGGTCGGCGACGGTCAGTGGCGGCAGGTGTTCGGTGCGGGTGGCGGCGCGTTCGGCGAGGCCGGCGACGGTCGGGGCGTCGAAGACGTCGCGCACGTCGAGCGCGCTGCCCAGTGCCGCGTTGGCGCGGGCGACGAGCCGCATGGCGAGCAGGGAGTTGCCGCCGACGGCGAAAAAGTCGTCGTCGGCGCCGACCCGAGCCAGTCCGAGCAGCTCGCTCACCACGGCGGCGAGCGCGGTCTGCGCGCCCTGGCGCGGCGCCACGTAGGCGGTGGTGACGGACAGGTCGGCCGCCGGTAGCGCCGAGCGGTCCAGCTTGCCCGCGGAGTTGAGCGGGACGGTGTCGAGCACCACCAGGTGGGCGGGCACCATGTACGCGGGCACCCGGCCCGCGACGTGCGCGCGCACCACGGCGGCATCGACGTCACCGGCGACGTAGGCGACCAGGCACTGGCGGCCTGCGTCGTCGGTCGCGGGTACCACGGTCGCGTGGGTGACGCCGGGCGCGTCGCCGAGGGCGGCCTCGATCTCACCCAGCTCGATCCGCAGACCACGGATCTTGACCTGGAAGTCGTTGCGGCCCAGGTACACCAGCGCGCCGGAGCGGTCGCGACGCACCAGGTCGCCGGTGCGGTACATGCGCGCACCGACCGCGGCCCCCGCAGCGGAGCGTGCGCCCGTCGCACCATCGATTTCCGCCGCGAACGGGTCGGCGGCGGTGCGTGCGCCCGTCGCACCATCGATCTCCGTCGCGACCGGGTCGGGGCGTCCGCCCGTCGCACCATCGATCTCCGCCGCGAACGGGTCGGCGGCAGGGAATCCGTCGAATTCAGCGGCGAACGGATCGGCGACGAAGCGGTCGGCGGTCAGGTCCGGCCTGCCGAGGTAACCGCGGGCGAGCTGGTCGCCCGCCAGATACAGTTCACCCGCGACCCCGGTGGGTACCGGGTGCAGCCGTTCGTCGAGGACGTAGGCGCGCACGTTCCAGGTCGGCCTGCCGATCGGCAGCTCGGTCTGCTCGACCGGCGCGGTGATGTGCTGGAAGGTACTGGTGATCGTCACCTCGGTCGGCCCGTAGGTGTTGTGCAGTTCGGCGGGGACGGTGTCGAGCACGGTCGCCGCCAGCGCGGCGGGCAGTTCCTCACCGCCCAGGTGCAGCATCCGCAGCCCGCGCAGGTCGTCGGCGAGCCCTTCGGCGAGCATGGCGGCCAGCACCGACGGCACGAATTCGGCGACGGTGACGCGCTGTTCGCGCACCACGCGCGCCTGGTAGGCCAGGTCGAGGTGGCCGCCGGGCCGCAGCAGGACCAGGGTGGCGCCGAGCAGCGCCGGGCACAGCAGCTCCCACAGCGAGACGTCGAAGGTCAGCGGCGCGCGCTGCAGCAGCCGGTCTTCCGAGGTCAGGTCGTATTCGCCACGCAGCCAGCACAGTTCGTTGACCACGGCCCGGTGCGAGACCAGCACACCCTTGGGCAGACCGGTCGAGCCGGAGGTGAACAGCACATAGGCCGGGTGGGCAGGGTGCAGCGGTGCGAGGCGTTCGGCGTCGGTGACCGGGCCGCTCGCGACGGGCGGCTGAGCCGGGTCCTCGAGCTGCGCGACGGTCAGCACCGGGAAACCGGACCGTGAGGCGGCCGCGAAATGCACTGAAGCCGTGGCGGATCGGATGCTGCGGTCCACATGGTCGAGATCACCTGCCGACGCGGCGACCACCAGTCGCGGCGCCGCGGTCTCGAGCACATGCCCGATGCGGTCGGCGGGCTGGGCCGGGTCGATCGGCACGTACACGCCACCGGCGGCGAGCACACCGTGCAACACGACCAGCAGCTCGATGCCACGCGGCACGGCGACGGCCACCGGGGTCTCCGGGCCGACGCCGCAGTCGATCAGCCTGCGCGCGAAGCGATTCGCGCGGGCGGCGAGGGCGCCATAGGTGATCTCGTCACCTTCGAAGACCGCGGCGACGGCGTGTGGATCACGGGTGGCCGCCGCGTCGAGCAGGTGCGCGGCCAGCGGGGCGCGGATGCCGAGTTCGGCGAGGGCCGCGCCGAGCGGTTCGATGTCACCGTGCGGGCCTGCCAGCAGCACCGCGCGCGCGTTGTCGTCGAGCAGGGGGAGGTCACCGACGGCGGTGCCGGGGGCGGTGACCGCGGCGCGCAACACCCGCTCGAGCATCCCGAACAGGGTCGCGATGGTGTCCGCGTCGAAAAGGTCGGTGGCGTAGCGCAGTTCGAGGTCGAGACCGTCTGCGGTGCCGTCGGCGGCGTAGTGGTCGACGAAGGTGAAGTCCAGATCCACCTCGATCGGCGCGTCCGGCAGAGTCAGCCCCGACAGGGTGAAGCCGGGCAGTTCGAACGCGGTGGTGCGCTGGTTCTGCAGGGCCAGGGACACCTGGTACAGCGGCGAATAGCCTTGTGAGCGCGCCGGGTTGAGCGCGTCGACGAGGCTTTCGAACGGCACGTCGGCATGGTCGAAGGCATCGAGGTCACCCGCGCGGATCTCGTCGAGCAACTCGCTGAACCGTGCGTCCGACGGCACGTTCGCACGCAACACCAGGGTGTTGACGAACATGCCGACGATGTCATCGAGTTCACGGTGCCCGCGACCCGCGACCGGCGTGCCGACAATGATGTCGGTGCCCGCGGACAACCGCGCCAGCAGCACCGCGAGACCGGCGTGCAACACCATGAACGGCGTGGCGCGCTGCGCCCGAGCCAGCTCCTCGATCCGCCGGTGCAGGTCGGCGTCGAGGGTCGCGGCGAAGGTGGCGCCCCGGTTCGAGGCGACCAGCGGCCTGCGGCGGTCGGCGGGCAGCGTGAGGACGTCGGGGAGACCGGCGAGTCGGTCCGTCCAGTAGGAGAGCTGGTGTGCCAGCGGCGCGTCGGGATCGTCGGCACTGCCGAGCCCCTCGGTCTGCCACAGCGCGTAGTCGGCGTAGTGCACGGCCAGGGCAGGCAGCTGCGGCTCGGTGCCCGCCGCGCGGGCGGCATAGGCGGCGACGAGGTCGCGAGTCAGCGGGCCCATCGACCAGCCGTCGGCGGCGATGTGGTGCACGACCAGCACCAGCACGTGCTCGGTCGGCGCGACCCGCAGCAGTGCGGCGCGCACCGGCACCTCGGTCGTGATGTCGAAGCCGCCGTCGAGGACCGCGACCACCGCGGCGGGGACCTCGTCGGGAGCTGTGTCGGTGACGGTGAGGTCGGGCACGAACGGTGCGCCGACGAGTTGCGTTGCCTGCCCGTCGAATTCGGGATAGGTGGTGCGCAGCGTCTCGTGCCGGGCGATCAAGTCCCCCAGCGCACCACGCAGCGCGGCGGTGTCGAGCTCGCCACTGAGCCGGATCGCGACCGGGATGTGATAGGCGGCCGACTCCGGATCGAACCGGTGCAGGAACCACATCCGCTGCTGCGCGGGCGACAACGGAATCCGCTGCGGCCGTTGCCCCGCCACCGGCCCCCGCCTGCTGCCGGTGCCACGCAGCGCGTCCAACCGCACCGCGAGCCCCTCGACGGTGCTCGCCTCGAACAGTTCCCGCACCGGCACCCGCGCATCCAGCGCCGCCCCGAGCCGCGCGGCCACCTGGGTAGCGAGCAGCGAGTTGCCGCCGAGGGCGAAGAAGTCGTCGTCGGCACCGGCCCGATCGAGCCCGAGCACTCCGGCGAAGGTCGCGGCGACGATCCGCTCGGTGGCGGTGACCGGTTCGCGGTAGACCCGCTCCGGCAGTTCCGGCGCGGGCAATGCCCGGCGATCGAGCTTGCCGGAACTGTTGGTCGGCAGCGCGTCGAGGAAGACATAGGCCCCGGGCACCATGTACGACGGCAGCACCGCCGCGACCGCGGCATCGAGGGCGGCGGGCGACAGCATTGCCTGCACAACACGTGCGGCCGCCTCGGGCACGCCGGCAGGACCGTCGGCGAGAGCAGTTGAACCGGTGGCCGCTCTTCCACCCGGAGCAGCCAGACCGGCGGGATCATCGTCGGTGACACCGCCGGTGCCAGTGCCGGTGGAGGCAGTAGTGCCGCCGGAGGCAGCGGCGGGGACGACGTAGGCGACCAGTTGGTCCGGGCGGTCGTCGTCGGAGCGGACGAGGACCGCGACGCGGTCGACGCCGGGGACGGAAGCGAGAGCTGCCTCGATCTCGGCGGGCTCGATCCGGAGGCCGCGCAGCTTCACCTGGAAGTCGGTGCGGCCCACGTAGTGCAGGACGGCACCGTCGGGGCCCGTACGCCAGGCGACGAGGTCGCCGGTGCGGTAGAGGCGCTCGCCGGTGCCGAACGGGTCGGCGACGAAGCGTTCGGCGGTGAGGTCGGCGCGGCTGTAGTAGCCGTCGGCCAGCTGGGTGCCCGCGACATAGAGCTCGCCGGGGACGTCGGCGGGGACGGGGCGCAGGCGCGAATCCAGCACGTACACCCGGGTATTGGCGACGGGCGTGCCGATCGGTGCGGCGGCTGTCTGCTCGGCGCCGACCTCGTGGGTGGTGACCTGGATGGCGGTTTCGGTGGGGCCGTACAGGTTCACCACCCTCGCACCGGTGGCCGTGCGCACCCGTTGCGCCAGCTCGGTGGTCAGTGCTTCACCGCCGGCGAAGACCAGTCGCAGAGAATCCGCCTGCACCGGTTCGGCCACCACGGCGGCCAGCACCGACGGCACGTACTGGACGACGCTCACCGCGTGCCGCGCCGTGGCGGCGGCGAGGTAGGCCGGTTCGCGGTGGCCATCGGCGGTGGCGAGGACGAGTCGCGCACCGGTCTGCAACGGCCACAACAGTTCCCACACCGACGCGTCGAAGGTGAACGGGGTCTTCTGAAGGACGACATCGTCGCCGGTCAGCGCGTATTCGCTGTGCAGCCACAGCAGCTGGTTCACCGCGGCGCGATGCGGCACCGCCACACCCTTGGGCCTGCCGGTCGAGCCGGAGGTGAACAGCACATAGGCGAGGTGATCCGGACGCAGTGGGGCGAGCCGCTCGTCGTCGCTGATCGGCTGATCCGGCAGCTCGGACAGGTCGAGCGCATCGATCTCGACGGCCGACTCCCCCACGGCCACACCATGACCGGTGGCAACCAGCACGCACACCGGTGCCGTCTGTGCCAGCACGTACGCGGTCCGGTCGGCCGGATGATCCGGATCGACCGGCACATACGCGGCACCGGCCGCGAGCACGGCATGCACCGCGACCAGCTGGTCGACACCCCGCCGCATGGCAACTGCCACCACTGATCCCGGTCCGGCGCCGAGACCGATGAGGTGCCGCGCCAGCCTGGCGACACGACTCCCGAACTCCGCATACGTCAGCGACGCGACATCGTGACTCGCGGACACGAATCCGCGTCCGTCCGGCCGCCGCTCACCCGCGACATGCCGGTCTCCCGAGACCAGATCCTCCGCCGGGTCGACGTCGACAACCACCGCGATGGCATCCGGAGTCTCGGCGACCTGGTCGGTGAACAGGGACGCGAGGGTGGCCGCGGAGTCGAGGGCCAGGTCCGTGGCGTTCCGGGTGGTCAGGATCTCGGTGGATTCGGCCGGGTCGAGCAGGTCGATGTCGCCGACCGGGCGCGCCGGGTCGGCGAGGACGCCGTCGAGCAGGCGGTGCAGGCGAGTGGCGAAACCGGCGACGGTGGTGGCGTCGAACAGATCGGTGGCGTAGAGGAACGCGCCGGTCAGGCCCGCGGGAGCACCGTTGTCGTCGCGGTGCTCGGTGAGGGTGAGTTCGAGGTCGAACTTGGCCACGCCGGTGGGCAGGTCGAATCCGGCGACCGCGAGACCGGGCAGGGCGAGGGTGCGCGGGGTGTCCTCGTTGAGCGACAGCATCACCTGGAACAGCGGATTGCGGGCGGTGGAGCGGACCGGGTCCAGCACCTCGACGAGCCGCTCGAACGGCACGTCGGCATGGCCGAACGCGGCGAGATCGGTCTCACGCACCCGGGCCAGCAGCTCGGTGAATGTGTCGGCGGGCGCCACCTCGGTGCGCAGCACGAGGGTATTGACGAACATGCCGACCAGATCGTCGAGCGCGCGGTCACCACGCCCCGACACCGGCGTGCCGATCGCGATATCGGTGGTCGCCGACAGTCGCGCCAGCAGCACGGCGAACACGGCATGCGCCGCCATGAACACCGTGACACCCTGCGCGCGAGCGAATTCCGCCAGCGCACTGTGGGTTTCGGCATCGATGTCGATCGCGTGCAGCGCACCACGCCGCGAAGCGACCGCGGGTCTGGTCCGATCCGTCGGCAATTCCAGCTGCTCCGGCGCACCGGCCAGCGCATCCGCCCAGAACGACAGTTGCTTCGCCGCCACGGATTCCGGATCAGCGGCATCACCGAGCACCGTGTGCTGCCACACCGCGTAGTCGGCATACTGCACACTCATCGGCGCCCACTGCGGCGCCTCCCCCGTTGCCCGCGCACCGTAGGCGGTGAGCACGTCCCGGATGAGCGGGCCGAACGAGAACCCGTCAGCGGCAATGTGATGCAACACGATCACGAGCACATACTCGGGCTCGAAACCGGCGGGGGTAGCCGAGGTCGGCGCAGACGAATGCTTCTCCGCCGCATCGGTGACTCGGAGCAGCCTCGCCCGGATCGGGGCGTCGAGGGTGAGATCGAAGCCGGTGGCGGCGAAGGTGCGGACCGCGTCCGGCAGTGCCTCCGCGGTGACGATCTGCGGGAGGACCTCGGGGACGAGTCCGACGGCGGGCAGGATCTCCGCGATCGCGTGACCGTCGCGCTCCGGGTAGCGGGTGCGCAGGACTTCGTGCCGGTCCAGCACGTCGACGAGGGCGGCCTGCAGGGCGGCGACGTCGAGGGCGCCGGTGAGGCGCACGGCCATCGGGATGTTGTCGGTGGCCGAACCCGGGTCGAAGCGGTTGAGGAACCACATGCGCTGCTGGGCAGGCGAGAGTGCCAGCGGGTCGGGGCGAGTGCCCGCGACGAGGGCGGGTCCGGAGCCGGTGCCGCGCAGTCGGTCCGCGGCCGCGGCGAGGGTCAGGACGGTGGTGGTGTCGAAGAGCTGGCGGACCGGGATGCGGGTGTCGAGGTCGGTGCCGAGGCGGGCCATCAGGCGGGTCGCCAGCAGCGAGGTGCCGCCCAGGTCGAAGAAGTCGTCGTCGCGGCCGACCCGGTCCAGGCCGAGGACCTCGGCGAAAGCGGCGGCCACGGCCTGCTCGGTCGCTGTCTCCGGTGCGCGGTAGGCGGCGGCTTCGAAAACCGGGGCGGGCAGCGCGGCGCGGTCGAGCTTGCCGACAGGGGTCAACGGGACGGCGTCGAGGGCGACGATCGCGGCGGGCACCATGTGGGCGGGCAGGTGGGCTGCGGTGTGCGCGACGAGTGTCGCGGCGTCGATGGTCGCGCCGTCGACCGGTACCACGTACGACACCAGCACGGTCGCGCCCGCGTCGGTGCGGTGGCCGATGGTCGCGGCGAAGTCCACCGCGGCGTGCCGGGCGAGGACGGCGTCGATCTCGCCGAGCTCGATCCGGAAGCCACGCACCTTCACCTGGAAGTCGTTGCGGCCCAAATATTCCAGATCCCAGAAGTCCGCGGACCGCACCCAGCGCACGGTGTCGCCGGTGCGGTACATCCGCTCCCCCGGCGCACCGTAGGGGTTGGTGACGAACCGGCCCGCGGTCAGGACGGGCCTGCGGTGGTAGCCGCGCGCCAGCTGCGGACCGGCGATGTACAGCTCACCGACCACACCCGCCGGGACGGGACGCAGCCGCTCGTCGAGCACCAGTTCCGTGGTGCCTTCCACCGGGGCACCCAGCGTGATCGGCGTCGTCGCGGTGAGGGGTTCGCTGATATTGGTGACGATGGTCGTCTCGGTCGGGCCGTAACCGTTGCGGAAGACGAGCCCCGGAATCGCGGCGGTCCACCGCGCCACCAGCTCCGCCGGGCACGCCTCACCACCGACGACCACCACGCGCAGGTCGTCGAGGCCCTCCGGGTGCACCGTGGCCAGCGCCGACGGGGTGATGATCACATGGGTCACCCGCTCGGCCCGCAGCAGCTCACCCAGCTCCGCCCCACCGAACACACCGGCCGGTGCGACGACCATGGTCGCGCCCTCGGTCACGGTCAGCAGCAGCTCGGCCACCGAAATATCGAACGACGGCGACGCGACATGCAGCACCCGCGCATCCGCCGACGCCAGGTACCGCCCCGCCTGCACCGGCAGATACGCGGCAACCGCGCCATGCGGAATCACCACGCCCTTGGGCAGACCGGTGGTGCCGGAGGTGTAGATGACATAGGCGGGATCCAGCGGATCCACAGCACGGCGACCCGCTCCCAGAAGCCCCTCTTCCGCGGCCATATCGGCCTGGGAGTCTCCACCGACGAGCGCCACCGCGTTGCCCGCGACCGATTCGCCCACGCCGGTGCCCGACGCCGCATCGCCTGCGAAAAGTCGCTCCCCGGCGTCGACAGACATCTCGTTGTCGAGCGCGGCGAATTCCGAAACAGGAGTTCCCGGAACGCGATCCACCAGGCCGACACTGGCCGCGGCGGGGTCGAGCGCGAGCCAGTCCACCGTGGCAGGCAGGTCGGCCCGCACGGCATCGACCGTGATACCCACCGCCGCACCGGAGTCCGACAGCATGTGTGTGATGCGATCGGCCGGATAGTTCGGGTCGACGGGGAGGAAACCGGCGCCGGACCTGATGACGCCCCAGACGGCGATCACGGAATCGGCGGAGCGCGGAATGCTCACGGCGACAAGGTCACCCGCACCGATGCCGAGGTCGGCCAGGTGTGCGGCGAGGCGGGTGGACGCGGCGTCGAGGTCACCGTAGGTGAGGGTGCGCGCGCCGTCGCGGATCGCGATCGCGGCGGAGTCGGCCGCCGCACGGGTCAGCACCTGAGGCAGCAGCGGGGACGGAATGGACGGGCCACCACTGCGGCTGGTCAGCTCGGCGAGTTCGGCGTCGATCAGCAGCGGCAGATCCGCGACGGCGGTGTGCGGTGCGGCGACGACCGCGGCGAGCAAACCGGTGAATCGGCGCACCATGTGCGCGACCGTGGTCTCGTCGAACAGATCTGTGGCGTAGGAGAATTCGCCGGACAGACCGGTGGTGCCGGACTCGCGCAGCGTCACCGAGAGATCGAACTTCTCGATGTCGTAGGGCAGCTCGACGGCGGCGGCGCGCAGGCCGGGCAGCTCGAACGTGGTCGGCGGCAGGTTCAGCAGCGAGAGCGCCACCTGGAACAAGGGGTGCCGACCGGCCGAGCGCGGCGGTGCGAGCACCTCGACCAGACGCTCGAAGGGCAGGGTGGTGTGATCGAAGGCCGCCAGGTCGTCGGCGCGGACCCGGCCGAGCAGGTCGGCGAAGGACTCCCCGCCGCGCACCTCGGTACGCAGGACCGCGGTGTTGACGAACATGCCGATGACATCGTCGAGCTCGGCGGCGCCGCGCCCGGCGACCGGGCTGCCGATCGCCACGTCGGCATTGCCGGACAGGCGCGCGACGAGCACCGACAGCGCGGCATGCAGCACCATGAACAGGGTCGCACCGCGTTCGGCCGCGACAGCATTCAGCCCGGACACCAGGTCGGCGTCCAAGGCGAACTCGACCCGGCGTCCCCGCATCGAGGCGACAGCGGGACGGGGCCGATCGGTCGGCAGGCTCGACTCGTCCGGCAGCCCGGCCAGCGCTCCCCGCCAGAACGCGATCTCGCGCCCGGCCCGGGAATCGGGATCGTCCTCCGCGCCGAGCACGGCCCGCTGCCACAGCGTGTAGTCGGCGTACTGCACCGGCAGCGGCGCCCACTCGGGCGCGTTCCCCTCGGTGCGCGCGTAGTAGGCGGCCATGGTGTCGCGCACCAGCGGACCGGCGGACCAGCCGTCCGAAGCGATGTGGTGCACCACCAGCACCAGGACGTGGTCACCGTCGACCTCGTACAACCGCGCCCGCAGCGGCGGGGCGGCGGTCACGTCGAAGCCGGACAGGATCACACCGGCCAGAACATCCGGAAGTTCGTGAGCCCCAACGCTGACAGGGACAAGCACCCCCGCAAGCGCGGACATCCCGATGGGCAGCGCGCCGCCGACTTCCTCCTCCACTCGCGAGTCGGCTGCGTCCAGCGCGACACCGCCAGCAGCGAGGACGCCCGAATTCGACTCGGCGGCGAGCGATTCGAAAGCCCGCGCGGGCGCCAGCACATACTGCGTGCCGACCCCGTCGACCTCCGGGTACACCGTGCGCAGCACCTCGTGGCGGGCGATCAGATCGCCGACCGCGGCGCGCAGAGCCTCGAGATCGAGCGCGCCGGACAACCGGACCGCGATCGGGATGTTGTAGGCCCCGGTCTCCGGATCGAACCGGTTCAGGAACCACATCCGCTGCTGCGCGGGCGAGAGCGGCAGCACAGCGGGCCGCGGACCGGCGACCAGGGCGGGCCGATCGTCGGTGACACCACCTTCGACCAGCTTGGCGAGCACCGCGACAGTCGGACTGTCGAAGAAGTCCCTGACATCTACGCGCACACCGAAATTCGCCTGTAGCCGGGCGATGGCGCGGGTGGCGATGAGCGAATTGCCGCCGAGGCGGAAGAAGTCGTCGTCCAGGCCCACGGTCTCGACGTCGAGCAGTTCACCGAACAGCGCGGCCACGGCACGTTCGGTGGCGGTGCGCGGTTCCCGGAACTCGGCCGCCGCAGCCCGGAAATCGGGTTCCGGCAGGGCTTTCCGATCCAGCTTGCCGCTGGCATTGATCGGCATGGCAGGCAGCTGCACCAGCAGCGAAGGCACCATGTACTCCGGCATCGACGTCTTCGCGTGCGCGGCCAGCTCGGCGGAATCCAGTTCCGCACCGTCGACGCTCACCACGTAGCCGACCAGCGCCTCACCGGCCGCGTGCCGGTGCAGCACCACCGCCGCGTTGCCGACCCGGGGATGGGCGGCCAGCACGGCCTCGATCTCCCCGAGCTCGATCCGCAGACCACGCAGCTTCACCTGGAAGTCGGTGCGCCCCAGGTATTCCAGCTCGTCACCACCGGGCAGCTGCCGCACCAGG
Organism: Nocardia sp. NPDC058497; assembly: GCF_042720195.1. NCBI lineage: Bacteria > Bacillati > Actinomycetota > Actinomycetes > Mycobacteriales > Nocardiaceae > Nocardia > Nocardia sp. NPDC058497. Next base: position 16,200 of record NZ_JBHXMY010000047.1, read on the forward strand.
TCACCGGTGCGGTACATGCGTTCACCGGGCTCGCCGTACGGGTTGGCGACGAAACGGTCGGCGGTCAGGCCAGGCCGGGCCACATAGCCGCGTGCCAGCTGCACACCCGAGAGATACAGCTCGCCCACCACCCCGGCCGGCACCTGGTCGAGGTTCTCGTCGAGCACCAGCAACCCGGTGTCGTCGGCGGGTCCACCGATCGGCACCGATACCTCGTCGGCGGCGGTCACCTCGTGCGCGGTGACGTCGACCGCCGCCTCGGTGGGTCCGTACAGGTTGTGCAGCTCGGTCGCCGACAGCTTGCGCAGGCGCGCGGCGGTGGCGGCGGGCAGCGCCTCACCGGAGGCGAACACCATCCGCAGCGAGGACAGATCCACCGGTGCGGTGGCCTCGGCCAGCTCACCGACGAACGCGGCCAGCATCGACGGCACGAAGTGGGTGACGCTCACCCGGTGCTCGGCGATCAGCGCGGCCAGGTAGGCGGGATCACCGTGGCGGCCGGGCTCAGCGACCACGAGCCGTGCACCGATCTGCAAGGGCCAGAACAGTTCCCACACCGAGACGTCGAAGGTGTAGGGCGTCTTCTGTAACACCACGTCGGCGTCGGTCATCGCGTAACAACGCTGCCGCCAGTCCAGGTTCGCCACGATCGCACCGTGCGTGACGGCCACACCCTTGGGCCTGCCGGTGGAGCCCGAGGTGAAGATGACATAGGCGGTGTTGCCCGCCTGCGCGCCGCCCACCACTTCGGCAGGCGTCGCGGTCCAGTCGATCTCGTCGGTGCGCAGGACCGGGGCGCCGTTCAGATCCGGCTCGTCGCAGGCGCGGGTGACCACCACGACCGGCCCCGCCACCTCGAGGACGTAACGCAGCCGATCCACCGGGTGATCCGGATCCAGCGGCACATACGCGCCGCCCGCGCGCACGATCGCGTGCACGGCGACGATCAGCTCAACACTGCGCCGCATCGCCAACCCGACCAGCGCTTCGGGGCCGACACCGAGCGCGACCAGACGCCCGGCCAGCACCCGCACCCTGGCGTCGAATTCGGCATAGGTCAGCGACTCGGCGCCGAACTGCACCGCGACATCGTCGGGCGTGCGGGCCAGCTGCTCGGCGAACCGGTCGACGAGGGTCGGCGCCTGACCCGTCGCCGGCAACTCCACGCCCAGCGCCGCCACGGCATCGCGCGCCAGCGAATCCACCAGCACACCGAACGTCCCGTCGGCCGCGTCGACCACAGCGGGGAACAGCTCGGCGAGCACGACCTGCACCAGCGTTTCCGGATCCAGTGCGCCACCGGTCAGCTCGGCCATCAGAGTGAGCTGGGCATCGAGATCGACATAGGACACCGCGGTACCACCGAACTCGACCGCGATCCGTGCCGGCTCCATCGCCGCGACCGTCGCCACCAGCGCTGCCAGCTGTTCTGTTCCCGCGCGCGCCGGAGTGGTGTTGGTCATCTGGACTGCCTTCCATCTACCGACCGCAGGTGACGCCACACGGCCGCGAAACAACTCTGGGGAATTCCCCGGACCCACCGGGGTGACGGGATCGGCGCCGGGCGGCCAACCTCGGGCACCCTGCCCGAAATCCGCCCTCTCACACCGGAATTCAGTGCGATCGGCTATGACACGATCGCCGCGCTCCGGTTCGCCGCCATGCAACCAGCTATGACTCGGTTATCTCCCGACCTCCATCGTCAAACCACACACCTGACACCCGCACCAGCAGACGAGGAGAAGCGTATGCGGTCCGATAATAAACCGGACCAGATTCAGTCAAAATCTCGACGCGGAGACTCGATTTCCCGGCGCTGAGAACGGTCCAGCAATCCGACCGCATACGCCGAGCGGACAGCGGGGCAACACATCGCGCCCGAGGCGACGCGCCAGCTGTCGGCACAGCGTCACACTGTGTCGGGCAACACTATGTGAAACAACGTTGCATCACCGTTGCATCACAGTGATTCACGCCACTTTTCCAGTGGCCGCAGCTGCCCGGACACGACGAAACCCCCCGCCGTGCGACACGGCGAGGGGTTTCGGCAGGTGGTGAAGCTACCGCGCGCTTACTCCGCGGCGGCGGTCTCCTCGGCGGGAGCGGCGGCCTCGGCCGTCTCCTCCTCGACGGGGACCAGCGAGATCTTGCCGCGGTTGTCGATGTCGGCGATCTCCACGCGCAGCTTGTCGCCGACGTTGACCACGTCCTCGACCTTGGCGACGCGCTTGCCGCTGCCCAGCTTGGAGATGTGCACCAGGCCGTCACGGCCCGGCAGCAGCGAGACGAACGCGCCGAAGGCGGTGGTCTTGACGACCGTGCCCAGGAAGCGCTCGCCGACCTTCGGCAGCTGCGGGTTGGCGATCGCGTTGATCGCGTCGATCGCGGCCTGCGCCGACGGGCCGTCGGTCGCACCGACGAACACGGTGCCGTCATCCTCGATGGAGATGTTGGCGCCGGTCTCCTCGGTGATCTGGTTGATCATCTTGCCCTTGGGGCCGATGACCTCACCGATCTTGTCGACCGGGATCTTGATCGCGGTGACGCGCGGGGCGTACGGGCTCATCTCGTCCGGGGTGGCGATGGCCTCGGCCATCACGTCCAGGATGGTGGTGCGGGCGTCGTGCGCCTGGTTCAGCGCGCCGGCCAGCACCTGCGAGGGGATGCCGTCGAGCTTGGTGTCCAGCTGCAGGGCGGTGACGAAGTCACGGGTACCGGCAACCTTGAAGTCCATGTCGCCGAAGGCATCCGCGGCGCCGAGGATGTCGGTCAGCGCGACGTAGCGGACCTCGTCCTCACCCTTGTCGTTGGTGACGGTGTCCGACACCAGGCCCATGGCGATACCGGCGACCGGCGCCTTCAGCGGCACACCGGCGTTGAGCAGCGACAGGGTCGAGGCACAGACCGAGCCCATCGAGGTGGAGCCGTTGGAGCTCAGCGCCTCCGAGACCTGACGGATGGCGTAGGGGAACTCCTCCTGCGAGGGCAGCACCGGCATCAGCGCACGCTCGGCGAGCGCGCCGTGGCCGATCTCGCGGCGCTTCGGCGAACCGACGCGGCCGGTCTCACCGGTGGAGAACGGCGGGAAGTTGTAGTGGTGCATGTAGCGCTTGGTGGTCTCCGGGCCGAGCGAGTCGACCTGCTGGGCCATCTTCACCATGTCCAGGGTGGTGACGCCCATGATCTGGGTCTCGCCACGCTCGAAAATCGCCGAACCGTGGGCGCGCGGGATCACGTCGACCTCGGCGGAGAGCTGACGGATGTCGGCCAGACCGCGGCCGTCGATGCGGAAACCGTCGGTGAGGATGCGCTGACGCACCAGCTTCTTGGTGACCGAGCGGAACGCGGCGCCCAGTTCCTTCTCACGACCGGTGAAGTCGTCACCGAGGCGACCGAGCACCTCGGCCTTGATCTCGTCGATCTTGGTCTCGCGGGCCTGCTTGTCGGCGATCGACAGCGCCTCGTTCAGCTCACGCTTGGCGGTGCCCTCGACGGCCTCGAACACGTCGGCGCCGTACGGCGGGAAGAGCGGGAACTCCTCGGTGGGCTTGGCGGCCAGGGCGGCCAGGTCCGACTGCGCGCGGCACAGGCGGGCGATGAACGGCTTGGCGGCCTCGAGGCCCTCGGCCACGACGGCCTCGGTCGGCGCCGGGGGCCCCGCCGCCCTCAGCGCGGATTGCATTTAGGTGGGGGCGGGGCCGCCCCAAATAAATTGTGAGTGTTTTTAAAAACA
>NZ_JBHXMY010000048.1:0-19894 GCF_042720195.1 Nocardia sp. NPDC058497
ACCCCCCCCCCCCGCCCCCCGGCCGCGCCCCCCCCCCCCCCCCCCCTCGATTCTCCACAGGGCGTGGTTATCCACAGCCCCATCGGTAGGTGGTGACCGGGGACGTGGCGTGCAGTAGCGTCAAGTACTGGATCAGCACCAGTCAGTTCGACGCGACCGATGCGCACGACTCGACAAGGAGACGACGACATGTCATACCCGACCGGGGGCTCCGGGTACAACGCACCCGCGACACCCGCCGCGCCCAGCCAGGGCCCGAGCACCGGAGCCGCCGCGGCTGCACCATCGACCGCGGCCGATGCCGGTGCCAAAGGGCTGCCGTTCATTCTGACCGCGGCGACCGCCGGACTCGGCGTGCTGACCTTCCTGCTCGGCTTCCTGCCGTTCGTCGGCGCCAAGCCGGTGACGCTCGGCGGCACCACGGTGACCAGCGACGAGACCGACAGCTTCTTCGCGTATTTCGGTGGTTCGGCCTCGCTCACCATCGTCCTGGTGGCCGGTCTGCTCGCCGCGGTGTCGTTGCTGCCCAAGCAGAATCTGCTCGGCGCCGCCGCGGCGACCGCGGTGGCGGGGCTCTTCGGCGTGCTCGCGCTGACGTTCTCGGTGCCCGAGGGCGCCGAGCTCGAATTCGGCGCCTTCATCGTGATCGTGTTCGCGCTGCTGACCGCGGCCGCCGCGATCGTCGGCCTGCTGTTCGGGCTCGGCATCATCAAGGCGCCCGCGCCCAAGCCCGCCCAGCCGCAGCAGCAGCCGGGTCAGTACGGCCAGTACGGCCAGCAGGGTTACGGGCAGCAGGGCTACGGCCAGACCGGCCAGCAGCCCTACGGCCAGACCGGGTACGGCCAGACAGGGACCGGCGGTCAGTACCCCACTCAGCAGCCGTCGCCGTACGGCCAGCAGAGCCAGCCGTCGGTGCCGCAGGCGCCGCAGCCGTCCTACGGTCAGCCGGGCCAGCCGCAGCCGGGCTACGGTCAGCCGCAGCAGTCGCCGTACGGCCAGCAGTACGGTGCGCCGCAGCAGCCCTCGCCCTACGGTGCCGCGCCGCAGGCGCAGCCTCGCCCGGACGAGAGCGCGACCCAGAACTTCGGCGGGCAGCAGCAGGGCCAGCCGTTCGGCGGGCCGACCTACGGTGGCGCGCAGGGCGGTTCGCCGGCCCAGCCGCAGCAGGGCGCCGGTCAGGGTCAGCCCTTCGGTGGTGAGCAGACCGCCGATCCGGCGGCCGACGCGACCACCGCGTTCCGCCCGAACGACGACAACAAGTAGGAAACCGACGGCCGCCGCGCGTGGCACAGGTTCGATCGCGAGCCCACAGGTGTGCCTGTGGGCTCGCGGCGCGCCTGACCCGCGCCCGCCGGGGAAGCTGCCACGCTGAATTGTCATGAGCTCCCGTAACGCCCTCGTGCGCCGGACCTCCGGGTCACGCGGTGCCGGGGAGGCCACCGCACCGCCGTCCGGGCACGGTCACGAACCGCCCTGGTGGTCGCTGTCGCCCGAGCGGGCGCGAACCCTGCTGCTGGTCGCGGCCAGGCCGACGATCTGCGCGCTGGCGGCGACGATCCTGCTCGTCCTGGTGGTCATGCTGACCACCGGCACCGACCTGAGCAGCGCGCCCGGCGCTGTCGCCGCGACCTGGCTTGCCGCCCATCAGATTCCGCTCACCGTCGGCCGGACCACGCTCGGCCTGCTGCCGCTGGTACCGACCGCGATTCTGGTCTTGCTTGCGGCCCGCGAATGCGCGCGGGCGGTGCCCAACCGGCCGACCCCGATCGAGCTGGGCTGGCTCACCGGCGCGGTACTGGCCGGTCCGCTGCTGATGACCGCCGTCTGCCTGGCCGTCACCGGTGACGCCGCCGGCGTCACCCCGCTCGAACCACCGGGCCCGCTCACCGCGTTCGGCTGGGTAATCGTGCTGTATCTCGGTGCGGCGGCAGGCGGAATCGCGAGCAGGGCCTGGTCTTCGCTGTGCGCGCTCGTTCCGGTCGAGATCCCGGAATGGGCCGTGCTCGGCGCCCGCGCCGCTCGCCGGACCGTGGTGCGGATGCTCGGCTGTGCCGCCCTGGCCACGGCCGTGTCGTTCTGCACGCACCTCTCGCGCCTCGACGGTGCGTACAACCAGGCGCACAACTTCACCGACGTCCTCGGCATGACGTTGCTGTCGCTGCTCTACCTGCCCAATGTGGTGATCGCCGCGGCGGGCCTGCTCACCGGCGCCGCCGTGCAGTTCGGGGCCGGTTCGGTCGGGCTGTTCGGGGTCACCGCGGGACAGGTGCCCGCCGTGCCCGCGCTGATCCCACTGCCGGAGGGTCCGTCCGCGGCCTGGTGGCCGGTGCTGCTGCTGGTGCCGATCGCGGTGGGTGTGCTCGGTGGCATCGAGCTCGGCCGCAGCAGCGACGACCGGCCCGGAGCACCGTGGGCGACGCTCACCTCCGCCGCCCTGTCCACGCTGACGTTCCTCGTGCTCGCGATCCTCGGCGGTGGACAACTCGGCGCGGTGGGCTGGGTCGGAGTCGACCTGCTGATGCTGGTCGTGCTGATGGTCACCTGGTTCGGCTTCGGCGGCTTCGTCGGCATGGTCTTCGCCCGCCGCTTCCTCGCCCCCGCCGCACCGGTCGAGGACTACGACGACCACATCGACGACTACGACGATTACGACGACGAGGACGACTACTACTACGACGACGAGGACGAAACCGAGGACTATGACGACGATCCCGCCGTCGAACTCGACGCCGAACTGGTCACCGACATCGACGACGACGTCGAGGTGAGCATCGCCGCCCCCGGTTCCGCGGCGCCGCCCGCCGACGACATCGTCGACGCCGAGGTGGTCGAGCCGGACCTGCCGGAAGGTGACAAGAACACTGGTCGTTAAGCTCGACCCGGCGGTATCGCCGATCGCCGCCACCCGACCCACACGCAGGAGTAGAGCGCTGACGTCCTCGTTTGCCCAGTGGAAGCCCGCAGGGACACCGGCTACCGTCGTCGTCCTCGCCTCGGGCACCGGCTCGCTGCTGAACGCGCTGCTGGCCGCCGCGCGCGAGCCCGGGTACCCCGCCAAGATCGTCGCGGTCGGCGTCGACCGGGTGTGCCAGGCCACCGAGTACGCCGAGGCCGCCGGTATCGAGCACTTCCGCGTCGCGGTGAAAGACTTTTCCGACCGCTCGGCCTGGGACCTCGCGCTGACCGAGGCTGTCGACGCGTTCCAGCCCGATCTGGTCGTCTCCGCCGGCTTCATGAAGATCGTCGGCCCCGCGTTCCTGGAACGGTTCGGCGGCCGGTTCATCAACACCCACCCCGCGCTGCTGCCGTCGTTCCCCGGCGCGCACGGTGTGCGTGACGCGCTCGCCTACGGCGCCAAGGTCACCGGCTGCACGGTGCACCTGGTCGACGGCGGGGTCGACACCGGCCCGATCCTCGCGCAGGAGGCGGTCGACGTGCTGCCCGGCGACGACGAGGCCGCCCTGCACGAGCGCATCAAGGTTGTCGAGCGACGGTTGCTGGCGGAGGTCATCGCCGCTGTCGCGACGCGAGGCATTGTCTCCGACGGACGAAAGGCAGAAATTCCAGATGAGCGAGCACGCCGGTGAGTGAACGTAAGGCGATCCGCAGGGCGCTGGTGAGCGTCTACGACAAGACCGGGCTCGTCGAGCTGGCCACCGGACTGCACGCCGCGGGCGTGGAGCTGGTGTCGACCGGTTCGACCGCGGGCAAGATCGCCGAGGCGGGCATTCCGGTCACCAAGGTCGAGGACCTGACCGGTTTCCCGGAGACCCTCGATGGTCGCGTCAAGACGCTGCACCCCCGCGTGCACGCGGGCATCCTGGCCGACACCCGGCGCGCCGAGCACGTCGAGCAGCTCGTCGAGCTCGGGGTCGAGGCGTTCCAGCTGGTCGTGGTGAACCTGTACCCGTTCACCCAGACCGTGGCCAGCGGCGCGAGCATCGATGAGTGCGTCGAGCAGATCGACATCGGTGGTCCGTCGATGGTGCGCGCCGCCGCCAAGAACCACCCGTCCGTCGGTGTGGTCGTCGACGTCACCGACTACGACGACGTGCTCGCCGCGGTGAAGTCCGGCGGGTTCACCCTCGCCGAGCGGACCGCGCTGGCCGCCAAGGCCTTCCAGCACACCGCGAGCTACGACGTGGCCGTCGCGAGCTGGATGGGCTCGGTCGCCGTGCCCGCCGTGCAGCCCGAGACCGAGCAGTTCCCGGGCTGGGTCGCCGGCTCGTGGGAGCGCGCCGCGGTGCTGCGCTACGGCGAGAACCCGCACCAGGCCGCCGCGCTGTACACCGGCAACGACGGCACCGTCGGCATCGCGCAGGCCGAGCAGTTGCACGGCAAGGAGATGTCGTACAACAACTACACCGACGGTGACGCCGCCTGGCGCGCCGCCTACGACTTCGACGAGCCCGCCGTCGCGGTGATCAAGCACGCCAACCCGTGTGGCATCGCCGTCGGCGCCGACATCGCCGAGGCGCACCGCAAGGCCCACGCCACCGACCCGGTCAGCGCCTACGGCGGCGTGATCGCGGCCAACCGCGAGGTCAGCGTCGAGATGGCCGAGCAGGTCGCCGAGATCTTCACCGAGGTGATCGTCGCCCCTGGCTACGCCCCCGGCGCGGTGGATGTGCTGCAGCGCAAGAAGAACGTGCGCGTGCTGGTCGCCGAGCCGCCGCGGCGCAAGGGCGTGGAACTGCGGCCGATCAGCGGCGGTGCGCTGCTGCAGGACCGCGACATCCTCGACGCCGCGGGCGACGACCCGGCCAACTGGACCCTCGCCGCGGGTGATCCGGCCGACGCCACCACCCTCGCCGACCTCGAATTCGCTTGGCGCGCTTGCCGTGCCGTGAAGTCGAACGCGATCCTGCTGGCCGACGACGGTGCCGCCGTCGGTGTCGGCATGGGTCAGGTCAACCGGGTCGACTCCTGCAAGCTCGCCGTCGAGCGCGCGGGGGAGCGGGCCAAGGGGTCGGTCGCGGCCTCCGACGCGTTCTTCCCGTTCTCCGACGGCCCCCAGATCCTGGTGGCCGCGGGCGTGCGCGCGATCGTCCACCCGGGTGGCTCGATCCGCGACAAGGACACCGTCGAGCTGTGCAAGGAAGCCGGGGTCACCCTGTACCTGACCGGAGCGCGCCACTTCGCGCACTGAGTCACGTCGAACCCGAACGGGTGCCGCATCGAATCCTCGGTGCGGCACCCGTTTTCGTTATCCGGCGTCGACGACCTGACGGTTCCCCAGTGGCGATGTCAGGGCGATCTCCATGGTGCCGAAGACGGCGTTCATGGTGCACATCTTGCCGACGGCATCGGCGCGAGTGCCCGCGCGCAGGGCGACCGAGACGGCGGTGTCGGACTCGGTGACCGTGGCGTCGACGCCGAAGCACTCCGGGTTACCGGTCTGGAAGTTGACGCCGATCATGTTGTCGCTCAGGCGGGTCCAGGATTCGAAGGCCAGTGGGTGGGGGTCGACGATGGTGGGATCGGGTGTGAAGCGGTGGCCGAGGCTCGCGTTGCCGTCTTCCGGGCGCGCGCTCGGCGTCGTCGAGTTCGACTGGGGCGCAGCGTCTTCAGAGCTCGAGCAGGCCGTGAGTGGACTGAGCAGCACGGCCATGACGGCCGCGGCGGCGGTGAAACGCGACGTCGTTCGCATGTCGTGAGCCTAGTCTGCGTGGCGCACGCGCACGTGCGGCGGCGTGCGGCATTCTCAACGCGACACTCCCCACCGTGAACTTTCCGCGAACCCTGCGCGTAACTCACCCATTTCGGCTCGGTGGGGACTACATTCGCTTGCGATGCGCCGCCGTGGCATACGGCGAGCATCACCGAAGTTGGATGCTCTGCAACTGGATCTTCGAAAGGACGAACGTGGGCGACACGCTGCGCGTAGGCGAAGAACTGGGACTGGGACAGTCCCTGACCGGCGGTGCGTACACCCTGGCTTTGCAGCCGGATGGCAACCTTGTGGTGACCGAACCCGACGGCAACGTCGTGTGGGCCGCACAGACTCATGGACAGGACGTGCAGCGCGCGGTCCTGCAGGATGACGGCAACTTCGTCGTCTACAAGGGTGACGGCTCGGCTGCCTGGTCGACCGAGACCAACGGCAAGAACGTCGAGAAGCTGGTCATCCAGCCAGACCGCAACGTCGTGCTGTACGGCACCGACGGTTCGGTCGCGTGGGCCACGGCCACCAACACCGACAACCCGCTGCCCGCTCCCGAGCCGGTCGCCGCCGCCCCGATCGCCGAAGAGGTCCCGCCGCCGCCGGCCGCGCAGACCTACACGGTCGAGCCGGGCGACACCCTGTGGGCCATCTCCGAGCGTTTCTACGGCGACGGCAACCGCTACCACGAGATCGCCTCGGCCAGCGGTATCGACAACCCCGACCTGATCAACGCGGGCCAGGTTCTCACCATCCCGTGATGACGTAAGTCGCAGCGTTCATCGCCTGCACAACGAAAGTGGCCCCGAGGCAACAGCTTCGGGGCCACTCTCGCGTGACGGCTACTTGGTGGTGGTGAAGGGCAGCAGCGCCATCTCGCGCGCGTTCTTCACCGCGACGGCGACCTGACGCTGCTGCTGCGGGGTCAGGCCCGTGACGCGACGGCTGCGGATCTTGCCGCGATCGGAAATGAAGGTGCGCAACAGGTTGACGTCTTTGTAGTCGACGACTTCGATGCCCGCGGCGATCAACGGATTCTTCTTCGGCTTACGGCCCTGCTCGGCGCGTGCCTTCTTGGACGGTGCTCGCTTCACTGCCATGCGATGTTCCTTCTCACGAGATCAGTGGGTGTCTACCAGCTCGATTTGTGGACCCCAGGGAGCTCGCCCCGGTGGGCCATCTCGCGCACACGAACACGGGAGAGGCCGAACTTCCGGAGATGGCCGCGTGGCCGGCCATCGGCTGCATCCCGATTGCGCAATCGTACCGGACTGGCGTCGCGGGGCTGGTTGCGCAGTTCGGCCTGCGCGGCGGCCCGCTCGGTGTCACCGGTGCCCGGCTTGCGGATGAGCTCCTTGAGCTCGGCGCGCCGGGCCGCGTAGCGCTCGACGACCGCGCGGCGCTGCTCGTTGCGGGCGATCTTGGACTTCTTCGCCATCAGCGCTCCTCGCGGAAGTCGACGTGCTTGCGCACGACGGGGTCGTATTTACGCAGGACCAGCCGGTCGGGGTCGTTGCGGCGGTTCTTGCGGGTGACGTAGGTGAAGCCGGTCCCCGCGGTGGACTTGAGTTTGACGATCGGCCGGATATCGGTCGATTTCGAGGCCATGGATGCTCCTAGATCTTGTCGCCACGGGCACGGCTCTGCCGATTGGCCCGCTTCGCTTCGCTCAGCCGGATCCGGGCCACCACAGCCTCGATCCCGTCCCGGTCGATGGTCTTGATGCCCTTGGCGGAGACCGTCAGCGTGATGCGGCGGCCCTCGCTGGGCAGGTAGTAGGTCTTGCGCTGGATGTTGGGGTTCCAGCGCCGGTTGGTGCGCCGGTGCGAGTGTGAGACGGCTTTTCCGAAGCCGGGCTTGCGACCGGTGACCTGGCAGTGGGCCGACACGCGACCTCCCTCCATGGATATGACAACCATTTTCGACAACAGGTATTCCGCACTGTACCGTTGCGCTAAAGTAAATGAAAATCGTTATCGAAAGGGGATCCGGGTGCTGGACCAGTCCGACCGGAGAACGCCCGTCGTGCTGCTCGCCGGCTTCTCCGGACCTGCCATGACCGGCGTCGAGCACATCGCGGCCACACTGAGCGAGGACGCGGGCACCGTGGTCGTGCACCACGACCTCGCCGAACTGCGCGAAGGCGTCGTGCGCCGCACGGTGCGCACCGCGGGCACCGTCACGACCACCGTGCTCGAGCTCGCGCACGGCTGTGTGTCGTGCACGCTGCGGGCCGATCTGCTGCCGATGCTGTGCACGCTCGCCGCCCGCGAGCACGTGCACCGCATCGTGCTCGCGCTCGACCCGGCCATCGAGGCCGAGGCGCTGTGCCACGCGATCGACACGGTCGAGGTGACCGGGGTGGCGGATCGGGTCGACGGGCCCGCGGGCCGGAACGTGCGGATCGAGGCCACGCTGACGTGTCTGGACGGGCAGCAGTGGCTCGCCGACGCCACGGGCGACGAGGCGCTGGCCGACCGCGGGCTCGCCGCGGCCGACGACGAGCGGACCGTCGCCCAGGTGGCCGTCGGCCAGGTCGACTTCGCCGACGCGCTCGTGGTTCTGACCGCCGGCGTCGACGCGCTCGACCGGGAACGCCTGCACGCCGTGCTGGCGCGGATGGCACCCGCGGCGCCGGTGGCCTGGCTCGACGAACTCCCCGCCTTCGACGCGATGGAGATCGGCGCCCTGCTGACCAGGGTTCCCGCCGACGCGCGCCGCGGCCGCATCTTCGACGCCCATGCGCCGCTGCTGCGCGGCCAGCCGCCGCTGACCACCGACTGCGGCGTCTCGCTCATCGAGTTCGCCGCGCGCAGGCCGTTCCATCCGGTCCGGCTGCACGAGGCGCTCGACGTGCTGTTCGACGGCGTGGTCACCGCGCGCGGCCGGATCTGGCTGGCCACCCAGCCGGATCAGGTGGTCTGGCTGGAGTCGGCGGGCGGTGGCCTGCGGGTCGGCGGCGCCGGTCGCTGGCTGGCGGCGATGAGCGCCGAGGAGCAGGCGGCCGCCGATCCGGACCGCAGGGCGATGGCCGCGCTGCGCTGGGACGAGCGCTTCGGCGATCGCGATGTGTCGCTGGTGATCCTGGCGCACGACGCCGACCCCGCCGAGATCCGCCATGCCCTGCACTGGGCACTGGTGGAGGACGACGAGCTGCTGCTGGTCGACCGGGCGCCGGAGCGAGTCGCGTTGTGGGAGGACCCCTTCGGCGACTGGCACGAAGACCCCTGCGCCGATTCCGCCGAGGCGTCGGCCGCGGCGAGCGAGCGCATCAACCCGAGAGGAGAAACAGCATGAAAGCGGGCATCCACCCCGACTACCACCCCGTGGTGTTCGAGGATTCGAGCACCGGCAAGCGGTTCCTGACCCGGTCGACCTCGACCAGTGACCGCGGCGTCGAATGGGCCGACGGCAAGACTTATCCGCTGCTGATGGTCGACGTCACCTCGGATTCGCATCCGTTCTGGACCGGCACCCATCGCAACCTCGACACCCAGGGCCGGGTGGAGAAGTTCGAGCGCAAGTACGGAAAGCGTTCGCGCGCAGGCAAGGAGGGCTGACCGGTGGCTGTCCCGAAGCGCAGGATGTCGCGTGCCAACACCCGCAGCAGGCGTTCGCAGTGGAAGGCCGTTGTTCCACAGCTGGTGCCGGTCACCGTGGGCGGCGTCGAGTACCAGGTGCCACGTCGTATTGTGGGTGCCGTGCGGAGGGGCTTGATCGATCCCTCGCGGATCTGAGTCCGCCGCACATCGGAGTTCGAGAGCTGGTTCGGAGGGGACAACCCGGATCGGGGATCGGGCAACGGCAACGGCCTGCCGGTTTCCCCGGCAGGCCGTTGTGTTTTTCGCAGTCTCAGCCTTCTTGCTCGGCCAGCTCGACCAGGGCCGCGGCCAGCTGGAAGAACTTGTTGTTACCCAGGTCGGCGATGGTCTTGATCTTCAGCGCGTCGAGCAGCTGCTTGTCGTGCGCGTCGGTGAGGCCGGCCAGCGCCGACGGCGGCGCGGCGAGGATTTCCTTCAGCGTCTTGTTCTCGAATTCCTTGTCGAGAACTTTGTCGAGCACCACGTTGACGGCCATACGAACTCCTTCGAACGAACCTTGGATGTGCTGGGCGAGACGAATGCGCCCTGGCCGACGATAACCCGCAGGCGGGCGGTGTAGGGGTCGAACGCGCCGTCAGCGGCCTGTTCTTCACCCCCTGTTGTCCAGGGGTCTTACTTGGTAGCGGTCATGCCTGCTCAGCGGCGTGCGGAGGGGCCGATGGCAATCGCTCGGTTAACGGTGTGACACATGCCACTTGGAGCGGATGTGCCCCGAGGCTTGCTGAATGATTGCCGGAAAGCACATAACCAACTCGTGGTTTGTTTTGTGGCACAAGAAAATTCCCGGACGACTGATGCGGAGTCCTTGGCGGGTATGTACTCTCGTGCGGGAGGGCGGGTTCTCCGGTTAAGGAGAACCCGCTCATCGCCACTTCAGGGGTGGTTTTCGGGGCCGATCCGCCCCGGTCGCCCGCATCCGGCGAACGGGGCGGTCGCCCACAATGATTCAGACAAACCGGGCGTTAGCTGGTTGCGGTTACCGCGTACCGACCGGCTGCCGCCGCGGCTCGGGAGCCCGCACCGCGTCGCGCCGATCCGGTGCCACCAGGACCGCGGTGATCGGCACCGTCAAACCCAGCGCGCCGATCACGAACATCGGGAACACCAGATCGAACAGCTGCAGGCCGGTCGGCGTCCGGCTGCCCGGATCGATCGTGAACTCGAGCGAGGCGGCCGCCGTGTAGTACACCGCCGCGACTCCGAGCGCGAACAGCAAGGACGCCACGACCCGCAACACCACCATGCGGACCACCTGGGAAGCCCACAGCGTGGCCATGCACAGCGCCATCGACAGCAGCACGGCGATGGCGACGAGGCCGAGCGACTCCTCGACCTGGCCCTGCACTTCGAGGGCGTCCAAGGTCAGAAAGGTCGACAGGCCGACGCTCAGTCCCATCGTCAGCCCGCCGACGATCAGCCGGGGCAACTGCGGTGTCCGCCCGCCGATCAGCAACCCGGCCAGCACGCCGAGCACCGCGATGGCCAGCGACGCCGCACCGAGTGCGACGTTGTATCGCATGGCGCTGTCCTGGATCCGGATACCGAGCAGCGCCAGCGAATTCGCCAGCCACAGCCCGACCCCGCCGAGCGAGACCGCCGCCATCGTCAGCCAGACGAGCCGGAACCGCGCGGAGTACTTCGCATGCCGGACACAGGCGAACGCCACCAGCGCGCCGAGCCCCGACATGTCCAGCGCGAGCCAGGCGATGCCCGTGCCACGCCCGAACGTCTCGGCTCCCGTCGCGGCGAGCAGGTCAACCACGCCGGCCGGCCCCCTCGAACTGCTGCGGCTCCAGCCGGGCGATGGCGTACTCGGTCACCGCCGCCAGCGCCTGTCGTACCTCGACGGCATTGCGCGCGTCGATGTCGACGATCGGGATGCCCTCGCGCACCGAGAGCGCCTCGCGCAGTTCGGCGATCGGGAAGCGCGGGGCGTTCGGGAAGCGGTTGACCGCGATCAGGAATGGCAGGCCGCGCGCCTCGAAGAAGTCGACCGCGGCGAAACTGTCCTCCAGCCTGCGGGTATCGATCAACACCACCGCGCCGATGGCGCCGCGGATGAGGTCGTCCCACATGAACCAGAACCGCTTCTGGCCCGGGGTGCCGAACAGGTACAGCACCAGGTTGCCCGGCAGCACGATGCGGCCGAAGTCCATGGCGACGGTGGTGGTCTCCTTCTCCGGTGTCTCGGCGAGATCGTCGATCCCGTCGGAGAAGTGGGTCACCATCGCTTCGGTGCGCAGCGGAACGATCTCCGATACCGCACCGACGAAAGTTGTCTTGCCTGCGCCGAATCCACCGGCCACGACGATCTTGGTCGACGCGACCCGCTGATCGGGGTTCGGGGGGCGCATGCCCTCAGAGGCCACGGAGTCCACGCAAAGTCCTCTCCATCAGTGATCGGCGTTCGTCGTAGCTCGCCTGCTCGGTCAGCGTCGAATGCACTCGAAGAATCCCGCCGACAACGAGATCGCCGATCATCACCCGGACCATACCCAGTGGGCGGCCAAGGTATGCAGCTATTTCTGCGACGGACAGTCTATGTGTGCCCAGACGCACTATTTCGGTGCGCAAATCCCCTGCGGGCCAATCCAGGTGCGCGGTATACGAGACCGTTTCCACGACTGCCTCCAGTGGCAGCGAGATCGCGGGCTCGGTGCGGCCTGAGGTCAGGGCGTAGGGCCTGACCCGGGTCGTCGGCCGGTTTTCTGATCCGTACGGGCTCGACATCTCACCTCAGCCGGCGGAGCGGGCGGTGGCGGTGACCGCCGAGCCCACTCGGTCGACGAGCAACGCCATCTCGTAGCCGATACGGCCGATGTCGTGGCTCTTGTTGGCCAGAACCGCCAGGTGCGAGCCGTTTCCGACGCTCATCACCAGCAGGTACCCGCGCTGCATCTCCACGATCGACTGCATCACCTTGCCGCCGTCGAACAGGTGCGCCGCACCCATCGACAGGCTCGCCAGGCCCGCGGTCACCGCGGCCAGCTGCTCGGCCCGGTCCGACGGCAGGTGCGGACTGGTCGCCTGCAGCAGACCGTCGGCCGAGACCAGCACCGCGTGCGAGACGCCGGGCACGTCGCGGGTGAAGCGGGCGACCAACCAGTTCAGATTCTCGTCCGTGGGATGCGCGTTGCTCATTCGAGGCCTCCGTCGTTGTACTGGATCTCGGCGCGGCCGCTGCGAACGCCGCTGAGGTGTCTGGTCAAGTTGTTGCGGATCTCCTCGGGATCGCGGGCACCCGCTTCCTCGGCGGGGGTGAGTCCGCCGGGGACGAGCTGGGCGCCCGGTTTGCGGATCGGCAGCCCGCCGCTGGTGCGCGAGGAAGTCGGCGGATTACCCGCGCTGGCCGCTGCCGACCAGCCCGCGTCGCCGGGGGAACTCCATGATGCGCCGTTGCCGCCGGATTCGGCAGTGGCGGAAGCGGGTTCGACGAGCCATTCCGAGACCATCCGCTGGTAGATGGGGGTCGGCGCCTCGCCGGGCACCGGTGCCAGCCGGGTGGACGACGTCGGCATCGGGTCGGCCTCGGCGGACGGCTCCGGTTCGGGCTCGGGTGCGGAGAGCCGCGGCGTCTGCCTGGCCGCGGCGAGCTCGCTCAGCGCGGAGGAGGGAACGCGTTGCGGCAGGCCGGCGGACCCGTTCGACGTGCCGTTCGAGGTGGTTGGCGCGACCGGCAAATCGTCGGTGTCGTGCTCGTGCTCGGCCCACAACCCGGTCGGTTCCTCGGGTTCGGGCGCCGCGGCGGGCACGACCGGCTCGGCCGCGGGCGGGTTCGCCGGACGACGTTGCGGCAGACCGGCACTGGTCAACGGAGCCATGGACGGCTCGGCGTCCAGGCCCGGCGCGACCGGTCCCGTCGGCACCAGCGGGTTCGGCCCGGTCGGCAGGGGGATGCCGATCGGCCCGGTGCCGTTCGGCGGCATGATCGGGTTCGGGCCGGTGATGTCGGCCGGGGTCAGCGCGTGCGGGCCGATGGCCGAGGACGCCAGCGCGTGCGAACCGGTCGACACGATCGGGTTGGGGCCGGTCGCCGGGCCCGACGACGCGGGCGGCGGGGAGACCAGCGTGCTGGGCAGATGCACGCTCGCGGTGATCCCCGGCTGCGGCACCTGGGTGGCGGTGCGCCGCAGGCTGACGGTGATGGTGTGCCGCTTGGCGAGCGTGCCGACCACGAAAAGGCCCATTCGGCGGGCGGTCTCGATGGTGACCTCACCACCGGAGGCGAGCCGGTCGTTGGTCGTCTGCAGGTCCTCGGCCGACATGCCGAGACCACGGTCGGTGATCTCGATCAGGTAGCCGCCGTCGACCGCGCACCCGACGATGACCGCCACCGAGGTGCTCGGCGGCGAGTAGCGCAGCGCGTTGTCGATGAGCTCGGCGAGCAGATGCTCGATGTCGACCGCGGATTCACCGGCGACCACGCCGTCGGGCACATTGCCGATCTCGACCCGCTGGTAGTCCTCCACCTGCGAGACCGCGCTCCAGAGCATGTCCGACAGCGGCACCGGCGGCAGATGGCCGCGGCGCAGCGCGGTGCCTGCGAGGACGAGCAGGTTGTCGCCGTTGCGGCGCATGCGGGTGGCGAGGTGGTCGAGCCGGAACAGCGTCTGCAGGCGCGACGGGTTGTCCTCGTCGTGCTCGAGTTCCTCGATGAGCGCGAGCTGCTGCTCGACCAGCGACTGGCTGCGCCGCGACAGCGTCTCGAACATGTTGCCGATCTGCAGGCGCAGGCGGGCCTGGTCGGCGGCCAGGTTCAGCGCCTGCTCGTGGATCTCGTCGACGGCACGGGCGAGCTGCCCGACCTCGTCGGTGGAATGCACGCCCACCGGATCGATCTCGGGCGTCGCGCCGCCGCTGCGGACCACGGCAAGCTCCTCGGGCAGCTTCACGTGCGCGACCTCGAGCGCGTCGCGGCGCAGCCTGCGCACCGGGACGACGAGCGTGCGGGCGACCGCCAGCGCCAGCGCCAGGCCCGCCAGCAGCATGCCGAGCACCAGGGTGGTCTCGCGTAGTGCCGCGGTCTGCGCGGTCGCGGTGTTGGTGTCGAGCGTGTGGTCGATGTTGTCGAGCAGGGTGGCGATACTCGACGCGTAGGTGTCGGCGCTGACCTGCAGGGTGTTGAGGACCGCGGCGTTGGTGGTCGGATCGCCGTTGTTCTGGCTGAACACGCTGATCCTGGTCTGCACCGCGTCCAGCAGCGCGGCCATGCTGCCCGCGTTCTCCGGCATGATCATGGCGTAGGTCTTGATCATGGTGGACTCGGAGCCGAGCTCGACGAGCATCTTCGCCCGCGCGCTCTGACTGCGGCCCGCGTCGGGGGACACGACCAGCGTGCGCTCGCGGGTGAGCACCCTCCTGGCCTGGTGCAGCGCGGTGACCTGGAGGAAGTAGCGCTGGACGACGAAGTCCTCGACCTGCGGGGCCTTGGCGAGCGCGTTGCCGATCCGCTCACCGATCTCGTCGGTCTGCTCGCCGACCATCGCCGGGGAGCCGCCGCGCACGGTGTTGCGCAGGGTGGAGCCGGTGGCGGTGGCCGCGGTGAGTTCGGCCGCGACAGCGGGATCGATCCTGGCCGAGCGCAGCGCGTTCTGGACCTCGGCGAGCGCCTGGTCGTAGGTGGTCAGCGCGGCGTCGGTCTGCGGGTCGGCGATCGCACCCCAGTTGGCGGTCGCCGCGATCGCGAGTTGTTCGGTCGCGGTGGCGAATTTGACGACGGGACGGATGACGGTGGCTTGCTCGGTGGCCGCGCCGAGCTGCGTCATCGTTTGCAGCTCGTTGTTGATCCGCAGCACGGCGAACGTGGTCGCCAGCATCACCGGCAGCACCAGCACCACACCGACCTTGCGCGTTACCGACCAGTTCGACAGGCTGAATTGCCAGGAGCGCGATGCAGGTTCCATCCGCGTGCGTTGCCTCTGCTTCCACGTGTGACCCCGGCCCGCGCGGGGAGGTCGCGGAGCGATGCGAGCGCAGAACCAACTGGAGGTCTTCTTTTATCGCAGGAAAGATACCGTGCCGGGTGGTCAACGGCAATCCGGGCCACTCGGTCTGTAATTCGCCGAATATGCGCTGACACAAAGACGATTCACGTGGATTTGTCAAGGGCGACAGGCCGCCGCGCCGCGCTGCTTCGGGCCGTCGTCAGCCATGCCGGGCGCGACCCTCTCAGTGCGTTCTCAGTCGATCACGGCAAACTGAGCACATGCGCATTCTGGTAGTCGACGACGATCGCGCCGTGCGGGAATCTCTGCGCCGGTCGCTGAGCTTCAACGGCTACACCGTGGACCTCGCGGTCGATGGCGTGGACGCGTTGGAGAAAGTCACCGCGGCCAGGCCCGATGCCCTGGTTCTCGATGTGATGATGCCCAGACTGGACGGTCTGGAAGTGTGCCGCCGGTTGCGCAGCACCGGCGACGATCTGCCGATTCTCGTTTTGACCGCGCGCGATTCGGTCTCCGAACGCGTCGCCGGCCTCGATGCGGGCGCCGACGATTATTTGCCGAAGCCTTTCGCGTTGGAGGAATTGCTGGCGCGTTTACGCGCGTTGCTGCGCCGCCGGGCGCCCGACCCGGGCGAGGCATCCGAAGCGATGGTGTTCGCTGACTTGTCGCTGGATCCGGTGACGCGTGAGGTCTCGCGTGGCGAACGCGCCATCAGCCTCACCCGAACCGAGTTCTCGTTGCTCGAGATGTTGATGGCCAATCCGCGCCGAGTGCTCACCCGCGGGCGCATCCTCGAGGAGGTCTGGGGCTACGACTTTCCCACCTCGGGAAATGCGCTGGAGGTCTACATCGGCTATTTGCGGCGCAAGACCGAGGCCGACGGCGAGGAACGGCTGATCCACACCGTGCGCGGCGTCGGCTACGTGCTGCGCGAGACTCCTCCGTAGGCGGTGGGCATGGCACACTCCGAACCCGTGGTCGCGGTCTTGCGGCGGCCGCCGGACGGCGGCGAGATGCGGCCGCCGATGCCGTTGACGCGCTCGGTGTCGCTGCGCTGGCGGGTGACGCTGCTGGCGGCGTCGGTGGTGCTCGTCGCCGTCGCGATCACCTCGATCGCGGCCTACGCGATGGTGGCCAGGGCGCTCTACGCCGATGTCGACGCCCAGCTGGAGGCGCGCGCGGCGACGATGATCAACAACAATTTCGAGACGCTGGGCTTCCAGACAATCGTACTGGCCGGGTTGTTCTCCAACGATGTCGGCGTCGCGCTGATCTACGCCGACCACAAGCCGTACATGCCACCGCAGCAGACGATTCCACCGGTGGGTGCCCAGGAGCTCGCCGTCGCCGACGGCAAGTACAACTCCTCGCTGCGCACCGTCGGTGACCAGCGGGTCCTCGCGGCCCGCACGAACAGCGGCGCGACGCTGATCATCTCGCAGAAGCTCTACCGCACCCGTGAGGTGCTCGACCGGCTGGCCTGGCTGCTGTTCATCGTCGGTGCCTGCGGCGTGGTGCTGGCAGCCGCGGCGGGCACCGCGGTCGGCCGCACCGGCCTGCGCCCGATCGCCCGGCTGACCGCGGCCACCGAGCGCGTCGCCCGCACCGACGACCTGACCCCCATCCCGGTCACCGGCGACGACGAACTCGCCAGGCTCACCGACAGTTTCAACACGATGCTGCGGGCGCTGGCCGAATCGCGCGACCGCCAGCGCAGGCTCGTCGCCGACGCCGGCCACGAACTGCGCACCCCGCTGACCTCGCTGCGCACCAACATGGAACTGCTCATCGCCTCCGGCAGGCCCGGCGCGCCCCAGCTGCCCGACGAGGACATGGCCGAGCTGCGTGCCGATGTGGTCGCCCAGATCGAGGAGCTGTCGACGCTGGTCGGCGACCTGGTCGATCTGGCCCGCGAGGACGCGCCCGAAACCGTGTACGAGCGGGTGGATCTCGGCGAGGTTGCCGAGCGGGCGCTGGAGCGGGCCCGCCGCAGGCGCACCGGCATCACCTTCACCGCCGAGCTGCGTCCCTGGTTCGTCTACGGCCACGAGGCCGGGCTGGAACGCGCGGTGCTCAACGTGCTCGACAACGCCGCCAAGTGGAGCCCCGGCGATGCCGAGGTGCGCATCACCATGCGCCCGGCCGGGCCAGGCCTGCTGGAACTCGCGGTCGCCGATGCCGGTCCCGGCATTCCGGCGGGGGAGCGCGAGCTGGTCTTCGAACGCTTCTACCGCACGACCGCCTCGCGCTCGATGCCCGGCTCCGGACTGGGGCTGGCGATCGTCAAGCAGGTGGTCACCAAGCACGGTGGCACGATCGCGGTCGACACCTCCGACCGCGGCGGCGCCCTGGTCCGGATCGTGTTGCCCGGTGAGGCGCCGGTGGTTCCGGACGATTCCGAGGCCGGACCGGTGTGATCGGCCGCGGAGTCTCGGCGAACTGACGGGGCCATCTCAGCCGCCTCTCAGTACCCGTCACGAAGCTGGTCAGCAAGCGTGAGGAGACAGACACCATGACCGACGATCCCCAGCAGCGACCTGCTGACCGGCCCGCCGATCCCGGATCCGGCAGCGCGGATCACCCCGCCGAGGCCCAGCACGGGCAGCAGGCCCCGTTCCCCGGCCAGGCACAGCCGCAAGGCCCGGCACAGTCGTCCGGCGCCGAGCAGTCCTACGGCGCGGGTCGCTCCCACAACCCGCAGCCGTACGGTGGCGAGCAGCCGCCCTACGGCTCGGCGCACTCCCGCAGCGCTGAGCAGCCTTCCGGCCCGTCACAGCTCTATGGCGAGCAGCCGTCCGGCGCGGCGCAGCATTACGGCGCGCCGGAGTCGCACGGCACGGCTCCGCTGCCCGGCGTGTCGGTTTACGGCGCGCCGTACGGTCATCAGGCGCCGGGGCAGCCGCCTTTCGGGGCACAGCCCGGCCCGTTCGCCGCGGCGCCCGCACCGGCACCGCAGCGTAAGCCGCTGCGGCTCGGCCTGGTCGCCGGTGCGACCGCGCTGGCCCTGGTCAGCGGTGGCGTGGGCGGTGTGGTCGGCGTGCTCGCCACCGGGTCGGACTCCGCGACGGTGACCAACGCGCTCGATGTCCCCAAGCCCGCGGTCAACAACGCCGTCAACGCCCCGGCCGGCTCGACGCAGGCGGTAGCTCAGCGGGTGCTGCCGAGTGTCGTGATGCTCAAGGTGGCCGGTGCGCGCGCCTCCGGCGAGGGCTCCGGGGTCGTGTTGTCCTCCGACGGGCTGATCCTGACCAACAATCACGTCGCCGCGGGCGCGGGCGCCTCGGCGAAGATGGAGGTGGTGTTCAGCGACGGCAGCACCGCCCCGGCCACCATGATCGGCGCCGATCCGGTCTCGGATCTGGCCGTCATCAAGGCCTCCGGCAAGAGCGGGCTCACGCCGATCGAACTCGGCACCTCCGACGGTCTCGCGGTGGGTCAGCCGGTGATCGCGATCGGTTCGCCGCTCGGCCTGGCGGGCACCGTCACCACCGGCATCGTGTCCGCGCTCAACCGCCCGGTCTCCACCAGCGGCGAGGGCGTGCCGAGCCAGGTCAATCCAGTGATCGACGCGATCCAGACCGACGCGGCGATCAACCCGGGCAACTCCGGCGGCGCCCTTGTCGACGCCCAGGGCAAGCTGATCGGGATCAACACCGCCATCGCCAGCCTCGGTGGCGAAGCGGCGGGCGCGCAGAGCGGGTCGATCGGCCTCGGCTTCGCGATCCCGGTGGATCAGGCCCGCCGGGTCGCCGACGAACTGATCAAGACCGGACACGCCACCTACGCCCAGATCGGCATCAAGCTGCGACCGATGGACACCGCGGCCCGGGTTCTCGAGGTCACCCCGGACAGCCCCGCCGCCAAGGCGGGCATCCCGGCGGGCGCGATCGTCACCCGGCTCGACGACCGGCCGATCGATTCCGGCGACGCGCTGATCGCGGCGGTCCGCTCGCATCAGCCGGGCGACAAGGTGAAGGTCACCTACACCGACGAGCAGGGCGGCAACGCCAAGACCGTCGAGGTCACGCTCACCGCCGCCGCGGCGGAGGGCGGCCGATGATGCGTTCGAGCGCGGCACTGTCGTGTGTAGGCGCTACGGTGATGAGCATGGACATCGATGCTCCCGTGGCAGGGCGTGCACTGGTTGTTGTCGTCGACGATCGGACGGCACATGGCGGCGTGGATTCGCTCGGCCCGCTCGTCACCGAACTGCTCAGCGAAGCGGGCTTCCTCGTCGACGCCTCGGTGACGGTGCAGGCCGAGGAGGTCGAGATTCGCAACGCGCTCAACACCGCGGTGATCGGCGGCGTCGACCTGGTGATCTCGGTCGGCGGCACGGGGATGTCCCCGCGCGATGTCACCCCCGAGGCCACCGCGCAGGTGCTCGACCGCGAACTGCCCGGCATCACCGAGGCGCTGCGCGCGTCCGGCCGGGTCGCGGGCTCGCTGGACGCGGGGCTCTCGCGCGGCGTCGCGGGCATCTCCGGCAGCACCCTCGTGGTGAACCTGCCGGGTAGCCGCGCGGCGATCCGCGACGGCATGGCGACCCTCGGCCCGCTGGCGAGCCGGGCGATCGGCGAGCTCTCCGGATTGGACGAGTGAGGGCAGTGACCTCGCAGGACAGCACGTCGCCGCGGGATCCCGGGGCGGCCAGGCGCAAGGCCGCCGAGGCCGCGCGGCTGGCG
>NZ_JBHXMY010000049.1:0-19720 GCF_042720195.1 Nocardia sp. NPDC058497
GCACATACCGACCAGCCGTGCACCGCGCGCGTGCGCGCCGGCGATTGCCGCGAGCACGGCCGGATGTCGTGGCGTCTCGGTGTCCGGGCGGTTGGGCACGATCACGGTGTCGGCGGAGTCGAGCAGGGCCAGGTCTGCCAGGCCGGTCATCGTGAAGAAGTTCTGCCGCATCGGCACCTCGCGCCGGTGGGCGCAGAGCCGGAAATCGTAGAGCAGCCCGCCGACCTCGGGCCGGTCGATCCCGAACACCTCGGTCACGCAGGCCAGCTCGAACGGGTTGGACCCCTCATCGACGAGCGCCGCGACCCGGTGCAGTCCCGGCTGCGAGAAATCTTTCGACATGCGTCATTCATCGCACTGGTCGGGCACCGACCGCAACCGCGACCATGAGGCATGACCGATCGACCGAGGAATATCGACGCCGCGCTCGCCACCTTCGACGCGCTCTGGAGTCCCCGCATTCTCACGCGCGTCAACGACTGGGATGTGCGACTGGCCAAGGTGCGCGGCGAGCATCTGTGGCACGCGCACCACGACACCGACGAGTTCTTCCTCGTCCTCGACGGCACACTCGACATCGACCTGCGCGAGCCGGACGCCCCGCAACGACGAATCACCCTGCACCGCAACGACACCTACGTCGTGCCGCGCGGTGTCGACCACCGCCCGTCCTCCGTCGACGGTGCGACGCTGCTGTTGTTCGAACCGTCCGGCACCCTGACCACGGGCGACTACGCGGGCGAGGTCCCCGACCACATCACCGCGACAACGGGCACCGCCCTGGCCTGAATCGGCGCACACGGGGTCATCCGCAACTGCCGCGGGGTCGTCACCTCAGCCCGCGGTCGCGGCGAAATACGCGGTGCGCACGGCGACTTGGGGCGGGGGTGGGAAGTCCGGGTTGCCCGAGCCGAGTGGGCCGACGGCCACCTGCCAGGTACTCGACGAGGTGTCGATCGCGGTGCGGGCGTTGGATGGTTGCAGGACCACGTCGTTGCCGCCGGTGCAGGAGTACGCGCCGACCAGGCCGTCGGAGCGGCCACCCCACGCGCCGCCGACGCGGATGCGGCAGTGGCGGCCGTCGGCCAGTTCCAGCGCCCAGGGTTCGGGGGAATCGGTGCGGGCGACCGGGGTGAGGGGCGGGGTCACCGTGTAGCGGCGCAGAGTGCGCTGCCAGGGGTCGCTTGCGCACAGGAGGGTGTTGTTGCCGGGTGCCCAGCAGACATCGGCCGAATCGGCGGAGGCGCCGCAGCCGGAGTAGATGCCCGGGGTGTTCGCCGAGCGGCTGGGCTGGGCGTACTTGCAGTCCAGCGCGCCGAACGGGTCGGGGGTGGTGACGGTGAAGCCGTCGCTGGGCTGACCCGAGGCGTTCACGGCGACGACCGAGACGATGGCGGTCGCCGGTCCGGGCGACGGAGTCGACACGGTAGCCGGTCCTGCCGAGGTCGACGTGACGGGCGCCCCCGATTGCCCACTCGCCTCGGCGTGCGTCGCCGACACCGACGACGTGGGCGCATCCTCGGACGGCGCGGACGAGCACCCGGCGAGCAGAACCACACCCACCGCGGCGATGACACCGGCACACCTTGCTCGAACGTTCATGGCCACCCCTCGGTTCGACGAGCTCCGACCCTCGACTGTGCATCGGCCCGATCCGCGAAACCGTTAACCGGGCAACGATGTTCGATCGTCGCTCACCGCGATCACCTTCTCCGACAGGGTCCGTAGCGCGGTGCTCTCCCGCTGGGTCAGCCGGTCGACGAACAGGTCACGCACCAGCTCGACATGCTCGGGCGCGGCCCGGCCGAGCACCGCGCGGCCCTCTTCGGTCAGCGAGACCACGATGCCGCGGGCGTCGTCCTCGGCGGGCCTGCGGTCGACGAGTCCGCGCGCCGCCATCCTGGCCAGCTGCTTGGAGAGCCGGGACTTGTCCCAGCACACCTCACCCGCCAGTTCCTTGGCCCGCATGCACCCGTTCGGCGTCGCCGACAGCGGCACCATCAACTCGTAATCGGCCATCGACAGGCCGTGCTCAGCCAGGCCTGCCGCGATCGCCGCGTCCAGACGCTGGCGCATGCGGATATAGGCCTGCCAGGTCTGCTGCTCTTCCTCGGACAACCATCGGGTCACGGGAATGATCCTAGAACCCATTTGGTTGACATGGAAACAAAGTGACCGCAGAGCCATCCAGGAGGCGCATCCCATGCCCGCAATCACCGTCGACGACATCATGGTGCTGCCCCGGCTGCCCCGCCCCGATGTCACCGAGACCCAGCGACCCGTCCGCCAGATCGTCACCGCGTCACGCCAGCGGGAAGGCGCCGGCTTCGAGGTGACCCGGCCGTTCCCGAGCGTCGACCTGCGCTCGGCCGACCCCTTCATCCTGCTCGACCAGATGGGCCCCGTCGCTTACGAGCCGTACGAGGCCAAGGGCGCGCCCTGGCATCCGCACCGTGGTTTCGAGACCGTCACCTACATGCTCGACGGCACCATGGTCCACCACGACTCGCAGGGCGGCGGTGGCGTCATCGACGAGGGCGACACGCAGTGGATGACCGCGGGCTCCGGCATGCTGCACGACGAGCTGCCCGAGGAGAAGCTCGTCATCTCCGGCGGCACCTTCCACGGCATCCAGCTGTGGGTCAATCTGCCGCGCGCGAACAAGTTCGCCACCCCGCGCTACCAGGACCTGCGCGCCGGTGAACTGACCCTGGTCAGCTCGCACGACGGCGGCGCGCTCGTGCGCGTCATCGCCGGTGACCTCGCCGGTTTCACCGGACCCGGCTCCACCTACACCCCCATCGCCTACGCCCACGCCTCGCTCGTGCCCGGCGCGCAGCTGGAAACTCCGTGGCCCAAGGACTACACCGCGATGGCCTACGTGCTGTCGGGCAGCGGCACCGCCGGCGTCGATCGCAGGCCGATCGGCACCGGGCAGCTGGTGGTCTTCGGCAAGGGCGACGCGATCACGCTGACCGCCGACACCGCCCAGCACAGCACCACCGGCGACCTCGAGGTGCTGCTGCTCGGCGGAATGCCGTTGCGCGAACCGGTGATCCAGTACGGGCCGTTCGTCATGAACACCCGCGAGGAAATCATCGAGGCCATGGAGGATTTCCAGGCGGGCCGGATGGGCACCATCCCGGCCGAACACCGCACCGGCCGACGCCTGGGCGAATAACCGACCGGCGGTCGCGGCGATCTGGTAGGGCTCGCGCGGTTGACAACCGGACGCCCCGTCACGAAGGTGGACGGGGCCGCCCGGGCATTGAGTGTCCGGGCCCACAACCGAACCGCCGCAGACATAGAGGAATCAATGAACGTTCGCCGGCTTACCGTCAGCCTCGCCGTCGCAGGGCTGTCCCTGCTAGCCGCCCCCGCCGCCCACGCCGATCAGGTGACCGGGTCCTCGGGCACCGGCTCTTCCAGCTTCGATTCCCTTCTCAACGCGACCGGCTCGGCCAACCTGGTCCAGACCGGTTCGGCCGGCGGCGCCTTCGCCAGCTGCGACGAGGCCATCGCCGCGGGCCGCGCTCCCCTGTTCCGTGGCGAGGCGGGCTACTCCCCGCACCTCGACCCCGACGGTGACGGCTTCGCCTGCCCGACGGTCTGAGGTAGTACCGAAAAAGAACACCCGATGTGGCAGCAGCCGCGTCGGGTGTTCTTTGTTGTGTCGCCGGAATTCAGCGACGGAAGATCTTCACCAGGACCAGGCTCGCCACCAGGGCGCCCGCGCCGATCAGTGTGTATTTGACCTTCGGCTCGTTCAACTTGGCGACCACGATCGCCTTGGTGTCGTCTGCGATCCGCTGCGGATCGGCGCGCACCGCCAGTTCGTCGAGTGTCGTCGCCAACCGGGCGCGCGCGATTTCGATCTCGCGCTCGATCCGGTCGGTGTCGTCCTTGGCCACCGTCACCTCCAGTATGTGTCTGCTCGCCGACGAGTCTATCCATGCCGTCGCCGGACCCGGTCGGATACCGTGCGGTGGTGACCGACAACCATCGCCTCTCCCCCGGAGACACCGCACCCGATTTCACGCTGCCCGACGCCGACGGCAAAGACGTGTCGCTGTCGGACTACCGCGGCCGCAAGGTGATCGTCTACTTCTACCCGGCCGCGAGTACCCCCGGCTGCACCAAGCAGGCCTGCGACTTCCGCGACAATCTGGCCGAACTCGGCGGCGCGGGCCTCGACGTCATCGGCATCTCGCCGGACAAGCCCGCCAAGCTGGCCAAGTTCCGTGACGCCGAGGGCTTGAACTTCCCGCTGCTGTCCGACCCCGAGCGCGACGTGCTGAAGGAGTGGGGCGCGTTCGGCGAGAAGATGATGTACGGCAAGACCGTCACCGGCGTGATCCGTTCGACCTTCCTGGTCGACGAGCAGGGCAAGATCGAACTCGCCCAGTACAACGTCCGCGCCACCGGCCACGTCGCCAAGCTGCGCCGCGACCTGTCGGTATAGCGAGTCAGGCGAAGGTGCGGATGAAGACCTCGTAGCCGTCCAGCAGCCGCGCCAGACCGAATTCGAAATCGGCTTTCTCCCACTCGATCTCGTCGTCGTGGAAGGCGGAGGCGGACAGTGCGGCCGACACCGAGGGAAAGCGCTGCGGGTCGAGCACCCTGGCCATCACCGAGGCGAAGTCGCCGTCCTCCTCCGTCTGCAGATCCCGCACGACCCGGCGCTTGCCCACCACGAACATCGACAGGTTCATCACGAGCTGGAGCTTGACCGGCTCGGGGACCGCCGTCTCGCCGAGCAGCCGTAGCGCGGCGTCGAGCCAGGCCATGTTGTTGGGCCCCAACGGCGGCCGGTTCAGCGGGATGTCCACCCACCACGGGTGGCGGCCGATCCGCTCGAACTCCGCCCTCGCCCACTGTTCGAGGCCCGGCCGCCACGGCGTGCCCGCCGCGATCGTGGGCGGCTCGCCGACCACCCGGTCCATCAGCAGATCGATCAGCGTGTTCTTGCTGTCGACATAGCGATACAGCGACATGGCGGTGAAGCCGAGCTGCTTGGCGACCCGGTTCATCGACAGTGCCGCGTATCCCTCCGCGTCGGCCACCGCGACGGCGGCGTCGAGGATCTGATCGAGGGTGAGCCCGCGCCGTGGGCCACGCGCGCCGGGCTGCTCGAGCCCCCACATCAGCTCGACCGCCTTCGGTAACGCCGTGTCGCCGGACGTCGTCATCTGCTCCCTGCCTCCTCCGCTCGCCTCGACTCTAGCGGTGACACCTCTTGCGCCCATGAACTGCTTACTCTATAAACTATGTTTATCTCATAAACAGTTTCTCGATCGGAGAACTCATGACGCTCGAACCATCGCCCGCGCTCTCGGTGCACCGGCTGCGCAAGGCCTTCGGCGCGCGGGTCGTGCTCGACGACCTCGACCTCGAGGTCGCATCCGGCACCGTCTTCGCCCTGCTCGGACCGAACGGCGCGGGCAAGACCACGCTGGTCCGCATCCTGGCCACCCTCATCCGGCCCGATCACGGCGACGTACGCGTCTTCGGGCACGATGCCGTGCGCGCGGCCGACACCGTGCGCGGCCTGATCGGCGTCACCGGGCAGTACGCGGCCGTCGACGGCGTGCTCACCGGCGCCGAGAACCTGCGGCTCACCGGCAGGCTGCTGCACCTGGGCGCCGCCGAGACCCGGCGTCGCGGCGTCGACCTGCTCGACCGCTTCGAGCTCACCGACGCCGCCGAGCGGCCGGTCTCCGCCTATTCCGGCGGCATGCGCCGCAGACTCGACCTCGCCATGAGCCTGATGGGCAGTCCGCGCCTGGTCTTCCTGGACGAACCGACCACCGGCCTCGACCCGTGCAGCCGCCGCGACCTCTGGGCCGCGATCCGCGAGCTCGCGGCCGAGGGCACCACCGTCTTCCTCACCACGCAGTACCTCGAGGAGGCCGACCAGCTGGCCGACCGGATCGCCGTGCTCGACGGCGGGCACATCGTCGCCGACGGCACGCCGGAAGAACTCAAACGCCTCGTGCCCGGTGGCCACATCCGGTTCCGTTTCGCCGATCAGCGCCTGCTCACGGCTGCCGCGCACGCCGTCGGCGACCACGGCCACCTCGACCCCGAGCAGCTGACCCTTCAGGTGCCGTCGGACGGCAGCGCGGTCGAGATCAAGCGGCTGCTCGACCGTTTCGCCGAGCTCGACATCGCCATCGATCAGCTCAGCGTGCACACCCCCGACCTCGACGACGTCTTCTTCGCCCTGACCGGCCGGGCTCACCAGGCCGCGTCGGCCGCCTGAGCCCCCACCGAAACGAGACCGACCATGACCACCCAGTTCCACACCGTCCAGGACTCGATCACCATGCTGGACCGCAATATCCGGCACACGGTGCGCAGTCCCGACACGATGATCATGACCATCGCTCTGCCGGTGATGATCCTGCTGATGTTCGTCTACGTCTTCGGCGGCGCGATGGACGCGGGCCCAAGGCCTTACATCGACTACGTGGTACCCGGAATCATCCTGCTGTGCGCGGGTTTCGGCGCCTCGACCACCGCGGTCGCGCTGTCGACCGACCTGGCCGAGGGCATCATCGACCGGTTCCGCACCATGGCCATCGCCAGGTCGGCGGTGCTCACCGGCCATGTCGCCGGGAGCGTGCTGCGCAATCTGCTCACCTCCGCCGTCGTGATCGGGGTGGCGGTGCTGCTCGGCTTCCGGCCGACCGCCGATCCGCTGCGCTGGCTGGGCGTCCTCGGGGTGCTCGCGATGTTCGTCTTCGCGCTGTCCTGGCTCGCCGCGGCGCTGGGCCTGCTCGCCCGAAACCCGGAGGCGGCCAACGGCTTCACCTTCTTCTTCATGTTCCTGCCGTACGTGAGCAGCGCGTTCGTGCCGACCGAGACGATGCCGACCTGGTTGCACGCCTTCGCCGAGCACCAGCCGGTGACCCCGGTGATCGAGACGATGCGCGGGCTGCTGATGGGCACGCCGATCGGGGACAGCGCGCTGCTCGCCGTGCTGTGGTGCGCGGGCATCGCCGTCGCCGGCTATCTCGCCGCCGGTGTGTTGTTCCGGCGCCGAACCAGCGCCTGACGACGGAACGAGCGAGGGGCCGCGCGGCGTATCACGCGGCCCCTCGCGGGAGCTGACTCGTTGCCGGATGCGGGGGTCAGTCGGCCGATTCCGTCCGCGGGCCCTCCGGCACCGGTGCCTGGGCGGGCTGCATCCCCATCGGGATTCCCGTGCCAGGCAGGGTCGGCGCCGCGGCGGGCGTCTGCGGGACGATCGGGGCCGCCGGTTCCAGCGGCAGCGGATCATCCTGCGGCGCATCGCCGTACAGCTGGGTGGGGTAACCGAGCGGGAACTGGCTCGGGTCGATCAGCTGCGGATTCGGCGACACCGTCTCGTACGGCGAGGTGTCTGTCGGCTCGGTCGCCGGGCTCACCTCCAGCCCGCTGCCGGAGCCGACACCGCCTGCCGAGCCGGTCTCCGCCGGACCGGTGTCGGCGGTCTCGTGCATCGGGGGTGCCTGCGGCGCGATCGAACCGGCCGGGCTCGCACCCGGCTCCGACGAGACCGCGGTGTTGTCGACCCCCTGAGTCCCGTCGTTCATCACCGCGTACGCACCGCCCGCGACCAGACCACCCGCCATCAGGCTCGCCGCCGCGGCGACCATCGCCATGCCCCGCTTGGAGTGGGTAGCGACCGCGACCGGCACGTCGGCGGCGTCGCCGAGCGCGACCAGCGCGGCGCCCGCGGCAGGGGCGAACGGTGCCAGCCGGCACGGCAGCACCGGCACCCCGAATCCGGCGGCCGCCTCACGCACCGCGGGTGCGTCCGCCGACGAGCCGACGAGCACCACAGCTCCCGGCCGCACCGCGGCCGCCTCGAACTGATCCCACGCCGCCGACACTCCCGTGCGCAGCGCGTCCGGGGTGGGCGCGCCGGTCTGCGAGAAGGCGGCGAGCACCCGGTGCCTGCCGGGGTCGAGCAGCGTCATCGCCTGGTAGCCGGGGACCGCCTCGTAGACCAGCAGGTTGTCGAACTCGTCGAGCCAGGTCATCGCGCCGGCGACGAACAGGTGCGCCGACTTGGCCGAGACCAGCGAGGCCGTGTGCCACTGGGTGGCCGCGAGCCGGGTGACGATCGCGCGCCGCTCGACGGCATCGCGGTAACTCACTGCCACCCCGGCGATCTCGCGCTCGTCGTCTAGTTCGGCTGCCATCGTGTCCAGTGCCACCTGCACCGCCGCGGCGATCTCCGCCTTGCTGTCCCCGCCCGCACGCACGGTGCGCCGCAGCAGCATCCGGTCGGTGAGCGTGTCGCCCGACTCCGCGAAGGCCACCGCGTGCACGGCGCCTCGCTCGGTGCTGACGCCGAGAGTGATCACTGATCCTGCAGCCACAAGTCTTGCCTTCCCACGGGGGCAGATAACTTCGCGGTAGGTCGGTTGCGGTGAGAGATCACCGCGAATCAGCGTGCGGATGCACGCACGCTCATCTGATGATTCGTCACCAGCCCGGGCCCGGATGGGAGGAATTTCGCCCAGTTGTTGACACGCTGTCGGTAGACGCGTGTCGCGGATGTGTGGATACCGCTAGCCTGGATGGGTGGAAGTACACGCGCAGGCCCGGTCCAAGCAGAGCCGTCCGGACCCTGCGCTGGAGTTGCAGGACGACCCGCAGGAGCTGATGCCGCGCAAGCGGCCGACCCAGGAGCGCAGCAAGCGCAAGTTCGACGCGCTGCTGCAGT
Source organism: Nocardia sp. NPDC058497 (assembly GCF_042720195.1). Taxonomy (NCBI): domain Bacteria; kingdom Bacillati; phylum Actinomycetota; class Actinomycetes; order Mycobacteriales; family Nocardiaceae; genus Nocardia; species Nocardia sp. NPDC058497. The sequence continues at coordinate 8,717 of NZ_JBHXMY010000049.1, forward strand.
CGTCGCGGGAACTGCTCGTCGAGGTCGGCTTCGAATCGTTCACCTGTGAAGAGGTCGCGCAGCGCGCCGAGGTGCCGATCGGCACGCTCTACCAGTTCTTCGCCAACAAGTACGTGATCGTCTGCGAGCTCAATCGGCAAGACCTGGTTGCGGTTTCCCGTGAGCTGGCCGACTTCCACGGCGAGATCCCCTCGCTGGACTGGTTGCGGCACATGAACCAGTTCGTCGACCACCTGGCGAATCTGTGGACCACCGATCCCTCGCGGCGCGAGGTGTGGCTGGCCATGCAGTCGACCCCGTCCACCCGGGCGACGGGCGCGCTGCACGAGAAGGAATTCGCCGAGGTGGTCTCGCAGATGCTGCGGCCACTGACCCCGCGCACCCCGCGCGCCCGGCGCACGATGATGGCCGAGGTGCTCGTGCACGTCGTCTACTCGATGCTGAACTTCTCCGTGCAGGACGAACAGTCCAATGCCGACGCGGTCGCCGAACTGAAGCGGCTGATGGTCGCGTATCTCCTGGTCGCGGAAAAAGAATCGCGGCATGACCGCCACCCCGAGTCTTCGGCCGACAGCTAGGTAGCGACGCACGTCGGCGACCGGGCCTGCGGTGAGTAACTCGCCGGGTTCTGGGCGTTCCCGGCGAGTTACCCATGTACTCACGAGATCAGTTGTTTCGCTGGCCCGCGGTCAGTGTCGTCCTTCGATGAGGTCGGCCAGTTCGCCCGGGTCCTCCAGCACCACCATGGCGGCTGCCGTGTCCCCGTCGTGGGTCAGGGACAGGTGGACCCGCGCGCGGGGCAGGAACTCCGCGGCCAGGCCGTGCAGTTTGATGCTCGGCCTGCCCCACGCGTCGTTGACGACTTCGATCAGCGGATACGGGTTGTCCCCGATCTGCGGGCTGCGCGCGAAGCGAGACGATGCCCAGGCCTTGAGCACCGCCTCCTTCGCGGCCCAGCGTGCGGCGAAGCTGCGGGCCGGGTCCGTCTGCTTGCTCTGGCAGTAGCGGCGTTCACCAGCGGTGAAGCTCTCCCTGAGCATCGTCGTCCCCGACCGTTGCAGCTGCTCGGCGAACTCGGAGATGGTCACCAAGTCCAAACCGATACCCAGAATCGTCACGAAGGGGCAGCCTACGACGCTTCGGTCGACTGCGGAGCGATTTGCCCAGTGCCGCAACCCCATCCGTTCGCCCGGTACACACCCTCGCTGTCGAGCCTGGCCTCCGGCGAGAGCAGCATGTCGGCCTCGAGCTGACGGATCTGCTTGGCCGGGGTGCCGTCGGCGCCCAGGCGACGATCCGCCGGCTTCTCGTACAGTGCCGCGCCGCCGCACATGGCCTCGGCGAAGCGCTGCCTGCCCGCGAGCTGACGCGCCTGCGCCCGCTCCTGGTACTCGGCCCTTGCCGTCGGCTCGATCGCGGCCAGGAATGCCTGCGGATGAACCACCGCGAGCAGACCGGACACGTGGCCGAAGCCGAGCGAGGTCACCAGACCGGCCTTGAGCGCGAACTTGTCACCGAAGCGCAGCGGTTCGCGCGCCCACACCAGGTGCGGGTAGGCAGCCATCTTCTCGTCGACACAGTCCAGGCTCCGGTTCGGCGGCACCACACCGTTTTCCAGCACCTGGCACAGGCCGATGAGCTGGAAGGCCGCCGCGCCGCCCTTGGCGTGGCCGGTGAGGCTCTTCTGCGAGACCACGAACATGGGGGCGCCGTCGGTGCGGCCCAGCGCGCCGGCGAGCCGCTCGTGCAACTCCGACTCGTTGGGGTCGTTGGCCGCGGTGGACGTGTCGTGCTTGGAGATCACCGCGATGTCGTCGGCCGTGACGCCGAGCTTGCGCAGTTCGGCGGCCAGACGCGAGCCGCTACCACCGCGGCCCGCGCCCAGCGCACCGAGACCCGGCGCGGGGATGGAGGTGTGCACGCCGTCGGCGAAGGACTGCGCGAAGGCGAGCACGCCGAGCACCGGCAGACCCATCTCCACGGCCACGTCACCGCGGGCAAGCAGCACCGTGCCACCACCCTGCGATTCCACGAACCCGCCGCGACGGCGGTCGTTGGCGCGGGAGAAGTAGCGATCGCTGATGCCCTTGGCGCGCATGGCCGCCGAGTCCGCGGTGGCCGACATGTCACCGAAGCCGACGATGCCTTCGATGCCGAGATCGTCGTAACCACCGGCGACCACGACCTCGGCCTTGCCGAGCCGGATCTTGTCGACGGCTTCCTCCACCGACACCGCCGCCGTGGCGCACGCCGCGACCGGGTGCACCATGGCGCCGTAGCTGCCGACATAGGACTGCACGACGTGCGCGAGCGCGACGTTGGGCAGCGCCTCCTGGAGGATGTCGTTCGGGCGCGGCTCGCCGAGCAGGTTGTCGACGTAGAGCGAGCGCATCGAGGACATGCCGCCCATGCCGGTGCCCTGGGTGTTGGCGACCAGGCTCGGGTGCACCCAGCTCATCAGCTCGTCGGGGCTGAAGCCGGCGCCGACGAACGCGTCGACGGTGCAGACGATGTTCCACAGCGCGACCCGGTCGATCGAAGCGGCCATATCGGCGGAGACGCCCCATATCGTGGGGTCCCAGCCGGTCGGGATCTGACCACCGACGACGCGCGAGAGCTTCGCCTTGCGCGGCACCCGGATCTCGGTGCCCGCCTGACGGGTGACGGTCCAGTCGCTCGAATCCGCGACCGGGCTGATCACCGTGTGCTCGGGATCGGCGGTGTGGAAGGCGCGCGCCTCGGCCTCGCTGGCGACCGTGAAGCTCAGGTCCTGGTCGAGGAAGACCGAGGTGAGCAGCGGCGCCGCGTTGTCGAGCATCGCGCCGTCGTCCTCGTAGCGGCGCACGCCGCAGCGCTCGACGACGGTGTCGTGGTAGCGCTCGGCCAGCTCGCCCTCCGGCACGAAGTCCCCGGATTCGGTGTCGTACCAGCCCGGCTTCGGGTCGTTCTCCCAGCGGATCAGACCGGTGGTCCAGGCCAGCTCGAGCACGCCGGCGGCCGAGAGCTTGTCCTCGACCTCCATCTCGAAACGGGTGCGCGAGGAGCCGTACGGGCCGAGCTCGGCGGCGCCGACGATGACGACCATGTCGGCCAGGTCGGCGGTCACCTCACCCCATTCCGGCACCGGCAGCGCCGAACTCAGGGTCGGCGGCGCGGGCAGCGCGGCGATGGTCGCGGCGGTGGCCGCTTCCTCCTCGCTCGCGGCCGCGGCCTCCTGGGCCTGCTTGGCCAGCGCGGGCAGGTCGAGCTTGGCGCGCGCCAGACCACCGGTGAGGTCGATCTGCTGCGGCCCGGTCTCGGTCACCTGACGGGCCCGCGAGGTGCACCACTTGAGCAGCTCGTCGGCCATCTCGGTGGTCGACCAGGTGTGCACGCCGGCCTTCTCCACGGCCTCGACCATCGGGTCGTTGTGGCCCATCAGCCCGGTGCCGCGCACCCAGCCGATCAGCGCGTGCACCATGGTGACCCGCGCGGACCACGACTTCTCGGCCCGCCACCGGGTGACCACCGCGTCGAGCGCGGCCTTGGACTCGCCGTAGGCGCCGTCGCCACCGAAGAGGCCACGGTTGGGCGAACCCGGCAGCACCACATGCAGTTTCGCGTCGACGTCGTGGTCGGCCCCGAGGGCGGACAACCCGCCGATCAGCCGCTCGACCGACCAGAGCAGGACCCGCATCTCCATCTCGGCGCGGGCGCCCGCGGCGGCGAGATCACCGGCGACGCGCGGTGCCGCGAACGGCAGCAGCAGCGTCGGGGTCATGGCGTCCTTGACCTTGATCTTGGCGCCACCCGCGTTGTCGACCTGTTCGGTGCCGACCCACTCGATCAGCGCGTCCAGGTCCTGGTAGGAGGCCATGTTCGCCGGGACGACCCACAGCGCCGCGCCGTGGCGGGCGTTGTCGCGGTACAGCGAGCGGTAGAACCGCAGCCGCTCGTCGTTCAGGCGAGAGGTGGTGACCACGACAGTGGCGCCACCGGAGAGCAGCTTGCCGGTGACCGCGGCCGCGATGGAACCCTTGCTGGCGCCGGTGATCACGGCGACATCGTCGGACCACAGACCGGGATCGGTGGTGTCGAGCGCGGCCTCCGCGATCTGGGCGTACACCCCGGCCAGCACCGAGCGGGCCTCGTGCATCGCCCGCTGACGCCACCAGTTCGCCTGCGCGGCAATGGCTTCGCCCGCGCCGACGTAGCCGGCGATCGACTGCTCGGCGGTGGCGGCGTCGTCGCCCAGCCACATGGTGGCCAGATCCTCGCGGGCGGTGGCCCAGCGGTCGTCGATCAGGACGGCCTTGCGGGCGTCGAACGCCGGCGCGACCAGCCGCGGCCAGTCCGTGCCGAGTTCGGCCGAGACGAGGTCGACGAGGGTGTCCTCGGTGGCCTCGGGCGCGCTGACCTGCTCGCTGAGGCCGAGCTGCTCGAGGATGACCCTGGCGGCGGTGGCGAGCACGCCGTCGCGGCCGGTGATCTGCTCGGTGAACTCGCCCAGCGCCGCCGCGTCGACGGTGCCGCCGGACGCGCCGCCCGCCGCGGGCAGCGAGACCGCGACCCCACGCCGGGCCGCCACCGACTGCACGGCGGCGTCGATGGCCGCGTCGACCGAAGCCGCGTCGCTCAGTGCACCGCCGACGAGTCCGCCGAGGTCGCCGCCGCGCACGCTGGCGCCTTCGCGGGTGCCGAGCGAGACCTCGGCGGTGACGTGGCTGGCCCAGCCGTCGCCCAGTTCCCAGACCTTCTTGACCCGGTCGGCGATGGCGGCGGGCCGCTTGCCGGAGGGGCCGAAGACCTTGCGCAGGTGGTCGCCGATGGCATCGGTGAGCACGGTGCCGAACGGCTTGTAGGTGCGGGCCAGGCGCTCGACGGTGGCGGACAGGGCGCCCATGTCGGCATCGGCGGCACCGTCGATGGCGCCGAGCGAGAGCTCGGAGCCGAGGTCGACCAGCAGCTGGTTGCGGCGCGATGACACGCCGTCGCAGAGGCCTTCGATCGTGTCGACCGGGCCGATCTGGTCGAGCCGCAGCTTGGTCCACAGCGCGATCAGCACGCGGGTGGCGTCGGCGGCGGAGAAGGAGATGTCGTCGGGACGCGGGCCACCGGTGGCGACCGGCGCGGCGACCGGTGCGGCCGCGGCGGCGGGGACGGCCGCCGGCGCCTCGGCCGGGGTCTCCTCGATGTCGTCGACCGGGGCGGGATCGGTATCGGTGGCGTAGACGACCGCGGCATCGCGCTCGACATTGACCACCTCGACCGTCGCCCCGCCGAACGCGGGCAGCTTCAGCGTCTGCGAGGCCAGGTTGGCCACCGTCGGGGTGGCGCCCAAGCCGATCTCGACGAACCGCTCCACGCCGAGGCCACCGTGCGCGGCGTCGGTGAACAGCAGGTCCTGGGTCTCGATCCAGCGCACCGGGCTGGCGAACTGCCAGGCCAGCAGCTCGATCAGCACCACGCGGCACAGTTCGGCCTCGCGCGCGGCCCAGCTGTCGAAGTCGGCCAGCACCGCGGACAGCGGCTCGGACGGCACGAGTTCGGCGATCTCGGTGAGGAATTCGCGTTCCAGCGAGAACGGGCGCGGCACCAGGTTCGGGATGTAGCGGCCGACGAGCACCTCCGGGTGCACCTCGGTGGGCAGCAGCTGCCCGAGCTTGTGCCGGAACTCGGGAACACCGTCGCGCAGCACCGAGGAGTGGAACGGCACGTCGATGCCGGGCACCAGGATGAACGCCCGCTTGCCACCGAATTCCTCGCGGCGCCGGTCGATCTCGGTCTCGAGCGCCTCGAGTCCGGCGACCGTGCCCGCGATGGCGTACTGCGAGCCGCGCAGGTTCAGGTTCACGACCTCGAGGAACTCCCCGGTCGCCGCGCCGATGCCGTTGACGAAGTCGATGACCTCGGCATCCGGCAGCCCGATCTGCGACGGGCGGATGGCGGCCATCCGGTAGTCGCTGCGGCCCTGCGCGTCACGCGGGACCAGCTCGTGCATGGCCGAGCCACGCTGGAACACCACCTCGAGCACGGCCTCCAGCGGCAGCACCCCGGCGACGGCGGCGAGTGCGTTGTACTCACCGACCGAGTGACCCGCCAGCATCGCGCCCTCGACGAAGGCGCCCGCCTCGCGCAGCTCGGCGACCTGGGCGACGCCGAGGGTCGCCATGGCGACCTGGGTGAACTGGGTCAGGTGCAGCACGCCGTCCGGGTGCCGGTGTTCGACACCGCGCGCCTTGAGGTAGGTCGGGTTGTCGCGCACCACCGCCAGGATCGAGAAACCGAGGGCTTCGCGGGTGTGCGCGTCGGCACGCTCCCACACCTGCTTGGCCGCCTTCGAGCGGGTCAGCGCGTCCAGACCCATCCCCTTGCGCTGGATGCCCTGGCCCGGGAAGGCGTAGACGGTCTTCGGGGCGGCGGTGCGCCCGGTCGCGGTCATGACCAGGTCACCGTCGACACGGCAGGAGACCTCGACGATCTCGCTGCCCGCGTCCACCGCGATCCGCTCCACTCGCACGTCCACGGTCGCGCCGGGGCGCACCATGCCGAGGAACCGGGTGGTCCATGCCGTGAGAGTGCGTGCGGGAACGGAGCTTTCGGGATCCACCGCGACGACCGCGTGCTGGGCGGCGGCCGAGAGCCACATGCCGTGCACGATCGGGCTGCCGAGACCGGCCAGCTTGGCGGCGGCGTCGGAGGTGTGGATCGGGTTGTGATCGCCGGAGACGGCGGCGAAGGCGTGCATGGCGCGCGGGGCGGCCATGGTGACATCGCGGCGACGGCGGCGCGGGGTGTCGGTGGCGTCGGCGGAGACCGCACCGGCCGCGCGCGGCGGATCGGTCAGCTCGCCGGCGCCGTTGCGGCCGCGGATGGCGAACCGCTCGACCAGCCGGGCCAGCGGCGCCGCCTCGAGCCCCTGATCGAGGATCAGGCCGACCGTGACGGCCACCTCGACGACCCGGCCCATATCGGTATCGACGACCGCGCCGCTCTCGGCCCGCACCACGAGAATGCCGGTCTCCGAGGGCAGTTCGTCGAGCAGCTCGATCTGATGATCCAGGTGGACCAGATCCAGCATGCCCTCGATCACCGAACCGTTGTGTGCGGTACGCGCCGCGCCGAGCACCGCGAACACCGCGGGCCAGCAGGCGCCGACCAGCACGTCGGGCGCGGTGCGACCGAGGGTGCTCAGCGTGGCGGGCAGACCCGAACCGGTAACCCCGGCGTGGTCGGCGACCAGGTCCGGCATCCAGGCCAGGTTGAGGTGTGCCACACCGGCTTTCGCCTCGGGCAGCGACTGACCGGCGGCCACGCCGAGCAGCGCCGACATGGCGGTCTCGGCATCGGCTTCGGTGATCACCGGCGCGCCACCGGAGTAGATGCTCACCGGCACGGTGATCCGGATCTTCACCGCGTCCCGGCCGAGCAGCGGTACAGCGAGCTCGACGTAGCCGAAATCGGCTTCGGGACCGGAGATCTCGGTCAGCGTCGCGCCGGTGCCCTGATGCACCGCGCTCCCCTGCTCGACGACCCACTCGCCGACGGCACCGAGGCGGTGCACCGGGTTGACGGTGGTGCGGCCCGCCCACTGCACGTCGGGGGCGGCGAGCACGGTGTCGATCGGGCCGGTCACGACACCGGCGACACGGCGCGCGTCGACCGGCGCGGGCACGACGCCCGCCCGGACCAGGCTGTAGGCGGTGTCCTGCTCGAAGCGGTCGAGCAGCTCGCCCACCGGCTCGTCGACCCGGGTGATGCCGGCGACCGCGACGGTACCGGGGATGACACACACCTGATCGGCCGAGTAGCGCGGATCATGGGCCTGCCACAGCGAATCCGAGCGCCACCAGCGGCGCACATCCGCGTTGACGACGGGCACGAAGTTCACCGGCTTGCCCGGCGTCTTGCACAGCGAGACGAAGAACGGCACGTCGGCCGGGTGCAGCACGGTCTCGGCGACGCTGGGGTACTGCTTCTTCAGCGCGCACAGCGCCTGCACCGGGTGCTCGAACGCCTCGTCGTCGGCGAACAGCGTCTCGATCTCGCCGCTGTCGGCGGGGTGCAGCCGGGCTTCGGTGCGCCGCATCATCTCCGCGAACCGGTCGCGCCAGCTGATGTCGAGCCAGTCCGAGCGGGTGGCATCGATGATCGCGTCGCCGATGTCGCTGCCGCAGTCGAAGGAGATCGGGACCTCACTCGAGACCGCCAGCGAGACATAGCGTTCCAGCCACTGCTGGTAGGTCATGGTGGCGACGTCGCCGAAGTAGGGCTTGGCGGTGGCGTCGAGCGCCGCGATGATCTCCGCGCGCCGGGCGGCAACGGCCTCGGCGTCACCGGCGACCTCGTCGAGCAGGCGGCCCGTGCGCGAGGCGGCGTTGTCGATCTCGTGGATGTCGGCGCCCAGCTGGCTGCGGCCCGAGGCCATGCCACCGGAGGCGGTGCCCGCGCCGACCCAGTCGGGGGTGCCGGGGGTGTCGACGAGCAGCTGCTTGACCTCGGGGGCGGTGGTCGCCTCGAGGGTCGCCATGGCGGCGGTGCCGACCAGCACGCCGTCCAGCGGCATCGCCGGGTAGCCGTGGTTGGTGGCCCAGGTGCCGGTCAGGTAGTCGGTGGCCCGCTCGGGGGTGCCGATGCCGCCGCCGACGCAGATCACGACATTGGCGCGGTTGCGCAGCTCGGCGTAGGTGGCCAGCAGCAGGTCGTCCAGGTCCTCCCAGGAGTGGTGCCCGCCGGCCTTGCCGCCCTCGATGTGCATGATCACCGGGTAGTCCGGCACGGCGTCGGCGATGCGCAGCACGGCGCGGATCTGGGCGACAGTGCCCGGCTTGAACGCGACGTGGCTGATGCCCGCCTCGGTCAGCTCCTCGATCAGCGCGACGGCCTCGTCCAGCTCGGGAATGCCCGCGGTGACGATCACGCCGTCCAGCGGCGCACCCGCGGCGCGCGCCTTCTGCACCAGGCGCTTGCCGCCCAGCTGCAGCTTCCACAGGTAGGGGTCGAGGAACAGCGAGTTGAACTGCACCGCGCGGCCCGGCTGCAGCAGCTGGCGCAGCTCGGTCATCCGGTCGGCGAAGATCTGCTCGGTGACCTGACCGCCACCGGCCAGTTCGGCCCAGTGGCCCGCATTGGCCGCGGCCGCGACGATTTGCGCGTCGACGGTGGTCGGGGTCATGCCGGCGAGCAGGATCGGCGAGCGGCCGGTGAGCTTGGTGAACGCGGTCTCCACGACGATGCGCCCGTTGGGCAGCCGCACCGGCTTGGGCGCGAACGCCGACCACGGGGTGGCGGCTTCGGGGGCCGCGCCCGGGGTGAGCAGGCTGCGCTGGCCGGGGCGGGTGGCGGCGGCGACAACGCCGACGCCGGTGCCCTTGAGCGAACCGCCGGTGACCCGCGAGAGCAGGTCGCCGGGGCCGAGATCCAGGATCCACTCCGCGCCCGCCTCGACGACGGCGTCGACGGTGGCGACCCAGTCGATCGAGTCGACCAGGATCTGCTGGGTCAGCGAGGCGGCGAGCTCGGCGTCGAGGTCGCACTGGCGGGCCCAGCCCGCGACCAGGTCGACGGTCTCGGCCAGGGCCGGGTGATGGAAGGCGATGTCGACGGCGACGTCCTCGAACACCGGCGCGAACACCGCACCGCCGCGAACCTTGCTCTCCCGCTCGCGCGTCTGCTCGTCATGCAGCTGCGCGCACTTGGCCCGCACCCGGTCGAGCTGGGCGGGCGCACCCGACAGCACGACCCGCCTGCGGCCGTTGCGGATCGACACCACCGCGGCGAGCGCGGGATCGACACCTTCGGCGACTTCGGCGACGATCGCCCGCAGCTGCTCCGGATCGACATTGGACACCGCGACCATCGGCGAGCGCTCGCCCACCGGCATCAGCCCGCGCCTGCGCGCGACGAGCCCGGCAGCGGCGCCGACGAGCTGGGCGATGGCCAGCAGCTCCGCGTCGCGCGCGCCGCCCGCCTCGACCGCGGCGGCGGCGAACAGACCCTGCGAATGCCCGACGATCGCGACCGGCGGACGCTCGGCCGTGTCGAGACCCTGCAGACGCAGCGCCCTGGTGGCCGCGAGCTGGGAAAGCAGCACGCCGGGCATCGACACGGCCGCCGAGCGGAGCACCGAGTCCGCGGGCGCCGACGAGGGCTCCTCCGGCTCGTCCAGCTCACTCTCGAGCATCCAGCCCATCGGGTCGAAGCCGCCGGGACGCACCACCAGCAACTGCGAAGCAACCGGCTCGATCAGCGCCGCGGCCTCGTGCACCAGCGCGGTCAGCTCGGGTTCGAGCGCGCTGTCGCGACCGATCTCCTCGAGCTCGCTCAGCCACTGCGCACCCTGCCCACCGAACGCCAACGCATACCCTGCCCCGTTGCGCAGCTGCTCCACCAGCGCCGCGCGGACACCCGACGCCTGGCCACGACCACCAGCTTTCGCGGTCGACCCCATGCCCATCTCGGTGCTCTCGTTGATCGTCAAGACGCTCGACTTCCTTCTCCTGGCGCTCCGCCCACCGACGGCACGCACACGTATCCGGCAGCCCCTCGGGCCTGTTGAAAGCCACGATCGCACAAAATCATGAGGAAAGCCTCACGTTTCTCGCCCCCCACGCCAGCTACCGCCGAGTATTCCTGCACGCCCGTACCAGAATTATCTGAAACGTGACTCCGCCTCATGTTTGAACGTGCAGGTGGGGCCTGTTACTTCGCTTCGCAAACATGAGTGGCCCTCACATTGAGGGTTACCAAATCGTTATAACCCCAGGTCGTGTTACCGACGAGTACGACATGCCGCCCCAACGCTTCGCGTAGCCGGATTTGCCCGGTAGAGTTTGGACGGTCGTACACATCCAGCGCGAGTGGCGAAATTGGCAGACGCGCCAGATTTAGGTTCTGGTGTCCACGGACGTAGGGGTTCAAGTCCCCTCTCGCGCACAGATTTGTGGCAGACGTGCCACTTTCCGGTGAATCCGTGTTCGAGTGCACTCGCACACGGAGGTTTCCCGTGAACCACGGCCCTGAACC
>NZ_JBHXMY010000050.1:0-19669 GCF_042720195.1 Nocardia sp. NPDC058497
CACACCCACACACCTAAACCGAGATTTATCGCGTGAGGGGGGGAGGGGTTTTGTGTATACGCCACCGCGGGTGTTCTGGGCTGGGCGCCGGGGGGCGCGCGCCTCCGCGGAGGCGGTCAGGTAGATCTTGGCGTCGGCGCCGGTGAGCACCACGGTGCCGATGTCGCGGCCCTCGACCACGATCCGCCCGGCCATCGCCGCGATCTCGCGCTGCAACGCGACGAGCTGCTCGCGTACCTCGGCCACCGCGGACACCGCGGAGACGGCCTTGGTGACGGCATCGCCGCGGATCTCGGCCGAGACGTCCTCACCGTCGAGCTCGATCACCTCGTGGCTCGGGTCGGTGCCGATCGACAACGGCAGCGCCGCAACGGTTTCCGCGATCGCGGCCGGATCGGTCAGGTCGACCTCGGCGCGCAGCACGCACAGCGTCGCGACCCGGTACATGGCGCCGGTGTCGAGGTAGCGGGCGGCCAGGCGGGCGGCCAGCCGGCGCGACACACTGGACTTGCCGGTGCCGGACGGGCCGTCCATGGCGACGACGAGCGTGCCCTCACCGGTCATCCGGTCACCGGCGAACTCCACCGGGAGATCCACTCCGTTCACAGCTGCACCGCCTCGTAGAGTTTGCCGATCTCGTCCCGGCCGAGCACGCGCAGCGTGCCGGGACGCTGGTCGCCCAGTGCCACCGGGCCGAGGTGGGTACGCACCAGCCGTATCACCGGGTGGCCGACCTCGTCGAGCAGCCTACGCACGATGTGCTTGCGGCCCTCGTGCAATACGAGCTTGACCAGCGAGCGACCCTCGTAGGCCTCGAGCAGCATGAACTTGTCGACCTTGGCCGGACCGTCCTCGAGCTCGACGCCCTCGCGCAGGCGCTTGCCGACCAGACGGTAGTTGACCTCGCCGTTGACGGTGGCCAGGTAGGTCTTGGGCACCTCGAACGACGGGTGCATCAGGCGGTGCGCCATCTCGCCGTCGTTGGTGAGCAGCAGCAGGCCCTCGGTGTCGGCGTCGAGGCGGCCGACATGGAACAGGCGCTGACCGGCGGCGATCCGCTCGGCGACGATGTCACCGACGCAGGGGCGGCCCAGATCGTCGGACATGGTGGACTGCCAGCCCTTGGGCTTGTTCAGCACCAGGTGCACGAGTTCGTCGCGGACGACGACGCGGGTGCCGTCGACGCGCACGACCGCGTTCTCCGGATCGACGCGCAGACCCTGCTCACGCACGATCTTGCCGTCGACCTCGACGCGACCGGCGGCGATCATGTCCTCGGCCGCGCGGCGCGAGGCCACACCGGCCTTGGCGAGCACCTTCTGCAGGCGTTCACCTTCGCCCCACGGCAGCTTCTTCGGGCCCTCGGTGTTCTCGGCGTGCTGGTGCCGCGCGGGCTTGGCGTTGTTCAGGATGGTCGGCGCGACGACCTTGCGCTGCGGCTTGGCGGACTTGGTCTTGCGGGCAGGGGCCTGCGCGGTCGCCGGGCGGGCAGTGCCGCCCGCGCGCGGCGCACCGCTGCGCTGACCTGCACCCGCACCACGGGGGTAACCGCCGCGTTCGGCGTCGTCACGCTGGTAGCCACCGGAGCCGGTGCCACGTCGGCCCGCGTCGTCGCGCTGGTAGCCACCGGAGCCGGTGCCACGTCGGCCCGCGCTGTCGCGCTGGAAGCCGCCGGCGGAGGTGCCCCGGCGACCGCCGAACTCGCTGTCACGCTGGAAACCACCCGCGGAAGTACCGCGGCGGCCTGCGGAATCACTGCTGCGCTGGAAGCCACCCGCGCTGGTGCCGCGGCGGCCGGTGGCCTCGCCGCGGGAGCCGCCCTGCCCGGTGCGCGCGGTGCCGCCGCGGGTTCCCGCGGTCCGGTTCGCGCCGCTACGGGGCTGGTCGCTGCGTTTTCTTCGGTCCGGTGTGCCATCTCGGCGAGCGGAATTATTCATCTGTCCTGTCAATCGTCGGTGCCGAGATCCATGTCGGACTCGGTCGGTTTCTTCAGCCTGGTGAACCGGGGGTCGGTCTCCATGCTCTCGCTGATCTCGTCGATCAGGTCGACGCCGGGAAGCAGCGGCGCCAGCGGTGGCAGGTCGCCCAGTGAGGCGAGCCCGATCCGTTCGAGGAACAACTCGGTGGTGCGGTACAACGTGCCGTTGGTCTCCGGGTCCTGACCCACTTCCGCGATCAGGCCCCTGGCCAGCAGTGTGCGCATCACTCCGTCGACGTTCACCCCGCGGACCGCGCTGACCCTGGTGCGGGTCACCGGCTGGCGGTAGGCGATCACCGCCAAGGTCTCCAAGGCGGCCCGGGTCAGCTTCGTCCGGGCCCCGTCGAGCAGTACGCGCTCGACGTAGGGCGCGTACTCCTGTCGAGTATAGAAGCGCCAACCGTCACCGACGAAACGCAGGTCGATGCCGCTGCCCCGCGCAGTGAGCTCCGCCGACATGGCCCGCAGCGTGGTCTCGACGCGCTCCGCGGTGTCGTCCAGGGCCGCGGCCAGCTGTTCTACCGGCGCGGGAGCGTCGACGACGAGCAGCATCGCCTCGAGCGCCGAGCGCAGTTCTGCCTCGTCGAGCGGCTCGGACGTGAACTCCGCCACTGCTTCCGTCATGCTGTGCCCTCCTGGCTGATCGGGAGCCCTCCGTGGTTACGCCGCGCTGCCGCCTCCGGGCCTGACCCGATCATCCGTAGTCCTCCTCGAACGTCAACGCTGCCGCTTCGGCATCCGGGTCGAGCTCGCCGAGCCAGCTCACGGCCAGCGGGCCGAGCGGATCGGGCTGGTCGAACGCTATCGTCTTGCCGCGGTACAGCTCCAGCAACGCCAGGAACCGGGCGACGATTTCCACCGGAACTGTGCAATCGGCCACCAGTTCGGCGAAGGTCGTCCAGCCGCCGGGCCCGCGTTCCTTGAGGCGGGCCAGCACCAGCTCGGCCTGCTCGGCGACCGAGATCGTGTGCATGTGCAGGTGCCCGAGGCCGACCTGCGGGATCGGGCGCGGCCGGAACGCCGCCGCCGCGATCTCGGCGAACGCGCTGATGTCGACGCCGAGGGTCACCTCGGGCAGCAGACCCTCGAACTGTTCCTCGAGCGCCACCGAGCGCGGGTACCGGCGCAGCGCGGCCGCTTCCAGCTCGGCCAGCAACGCGGCCACCTGTTTGAACGCCCGGTACTGCAGCAGACGGGCGAACAGCAGGTCGCGGGCGTCGAGCAGTTCCAGGTCGTCGGCGTCGGTCATCTCGCCCGACGGCAACAGCCGGGCCGCCTTGAGATCGAGCAGGGTGGCGGCGACGACGAGGAATTCGGTGGTCTGATCGAGGATCTTGTCCGCGCGCAGCTTGGTGTTCTCGGCGAGCTCGGCGGTCAGCGCCTTGGTGTAGGCGATGAACTCGTCGGTGACCTGATGCAGCGCGACCTCGGTGACATCGAGTTTGCGCGAGCTGATCAGCGTCAGCAGCAGATCGAACGGCCCCTCGAAGTTCTTCAGCCGCAGGTGGAACCCGGTGTTCTCGGCGGCGGGTGCCGCTTCTCGCTGAGCCTCTTGCACCTCGGGTGTTGCGTCGATCACCGGCCCGACCGGTGGATGACTTCGCGTGCCATGGCCCGATACGACTCGGCGCCCGCCGATTTCGGCGCCCAGGTGGTGATCGGCTCGCCGGCGACGCTGGCGTCGGGGAACCGCACGGTGCGGGAGATGGCGGTGTCGTAGACCAGGTCGCCGAACACCTCGACCACGCGCGACATCACCTGACGGGAGTGCAGCAGCCGGGCGTCGAACATGGTGACCACGATGCCGTAGAGGCTCAGGCGCGGGTTGAGCCGGTCACGCACCTTCTCGACGGTGTCGTTGAGCAGGGCCAGGCCGCGCAGCGAGAAGTACTCGCATTCCATCGGGATGATGACGCCGTCTGAGCAGGCCAGCGCGTTGACGGTGAGCAGGCCGAGCGAGGGCTGGCAGTCGATGAGGATGTAGTCGTAGCGGTCGCGCACGCCCGAGAGGGCGCGGCCGAGCGACTGCTCGCGGCCCACCTCGTTGACCAGCTGGATCTCGGCCGCGGAGAGATCGATGTTGCTGGGTAACAGGTCCATGCCGTCGACCTTGGTGGTCTGCAGGACGTCGTCGACCGTGGCCTTCCCGCCGATCAGCAGGTTGTGCACGGTGAGGTCGAGATCGTGGTGGGCGACGCCGAGACCGGCCGAGAGCGCACCCTGCGGGTCGAGGTCGACGAGCAGCACGCGGCGGCCGTATTCGGCCAGGGCCGCACCGAGATTGATGGTCGAGGTGGTCTTGCCGACCCCGCCCTTCTGGTTGCACATGGCCACCACGAGCGCGTCGCCGTGACGCTGCACCTGCGGGGGCTCGGGTACCAGTCGCAGCGGGCGCCCGGTCGGGCCCATCTCGACGGCCTCGGCGACCTCGTCCGGTCCACCGTCCCACGGTGTTTCCGCTGTCGTCACGATCCGCTGCTCCTTATACGTTTTCCTGCCGGTAACCCCTGTCGAGGGTAGCGAGGCCGATTCGGCTCGGACTCGCTTTCGTACGGTCCAGCTCTGGGTAGACGCTACCGCTCGGACCCGTGAGGTACGGCATGGCAACGCCGGGCGTGTTCGCACCATACCCGCTGGGCGTGACCGTGCAGTGGCGGTTCACGTGGCCCGCGGATGCGCCGTCGCCCAGACCTCGCGCAGCGTGCTCACCGTCACGAGCGTGTAGATCTGGGTGGTTGTCACCGAGGCGTGGCCGAGCAGTTCCTGCACGACCCGCACATCGGCGCCGCCGTCGAGCAGGTGCGTCGCGAAGGAATGCCGCAGGGTGTGCGGCGACACCGTCGCCCCGATGCCCGCCCGCTCTGCCGCGGTCTGCAGTACCTGCCAGGCGCTCTGCCGGGACAGCCTGCCGCCGCGAGCATTGAGGAAAAGGGCTCCGGCGGAGCCCTTTCCGCTCGCGGCGAGGGTGGGGCGGCCGCGGACCAGGTAGGCGTCGACCGCGGCGAGGGCGGGCCTGCCGATCGGGACGAGCCGCTGCTTGCCGCCCTTGCCGTGCAACACGACACACCGCTGCTCGGCATCGATGTCGTCGACATCGAGCCCCACCATCTCCGAGATGCGTGCCCCCGTGGAGTACAGCAGTTCCAGCAGCGCGCGGTCGCGCAGACCGCGCGGTCCACCATCGGCGCCGCCCGAATCACCGTCGCCGCCTGCGGCTTCGAGCAGCCGCAGCACCTGGTCGTAGGGCAGTGCCTTGGGCAGCCGCCGACCCGGGGCAGGCGGTTTCACGGCATGCGCCACGTCGGTGTCGGTGATCCCCTCGGCGGCGGCGAACCGATGCAGACCACGCACCGCGATCAGCGCCCGTGCCACCGATCCCGCGGCCAGCGGCGGATGATCTTCGCCGCCGGAACGCAGCACCATGGTGAACTCCGCGACATCACCCTGCGCGACCGCGCTCAGGTTCGCGACGCCGCGTGCGGTGAGGAAATTCCGGTAGCGGGCCAGGTCACGACGGTAGGCGCCGAGGGTGTTGCGCGCGGCTCCGCGCTCGACCGCCAGATGGTCGAGGTAGGCGTCGATCTCCCGCTCGAGCACGCCCGACGCCCGTCTAGTCCCCGCCGACCGCTGCGGCGGGGTCAGCTGCCGAGCCGCGGGCGGTCGCCGTGCTCACGCGTCGCTGCCAGGTGCCGCCGACCGCGCCTCGGCGGCCTTGCGACGCAGGAACGCTGTCGGCTGACCCGCCCACGGCGCGTCGGCCGGACGCAGTGGCACCCCGCTCGCCGTGGCCGCGGCGTACGCGAGCACGCCGGCGACCGCCGTCGCATTGACGATCTCCCCGGCCAGTGCCGCGCGCACCGCCTCGGCGACTGGCATCCTGACCAGCTCGAGATCGGCTTCCTCGTGCTCCGGGTCGGGCCGGTCGGTCTCGGTGAGCCCGGTCGCGAAGAACACCCGCAGCGCCTCGTCGGTGAAGCCCGGCGACAACGCGACGTCCACCAGCACCGACCACTCGGCGGCGGCCAGGCCCGTCTCCTCGGCCAGCTCGCGCTTGGCCGCGGTGAGCGGGTCCTCGCCGTCGATGTCGAGCAGCCCGGCGGGCAGTTCGAGCAGCCGGGTACCGATCGGATGCCGGTACTGGCGGATCAGGACGACATTGCCGTCGTCGTCGAGCGCCAGCACAGCGACAGCGCCGTGGTGCTCGACGACCTCGCGATCGGCGATTCGCCCGTCCGGCATCGCGACCCGATCCTGGCGCAGGGCCAGGATCGCGCCGCTGTAGAGCACCCGACTGCCGACGGTCTCGAAGTCGTGACTACCCGGCTCGCTCACGTCGCTGCGCTCCCGCTCAGAGATCCGCGGCCTGCTCCGCGAGTTCTTCCTCGTCGAAGTCTACGGGAAGGCGTTCGGCCAGTTTGTATTTCAATGCCGCGTTGATCAGCGCGGCGAACAGCGGATGCGGCCTGGTCGGACGGCTCTTGAGCTCCGGGTGCGCCTGGGTGGCGACGAAGAACGGATGCACCGATGCCGGGTACTCCACGAACTCCACCAGGTGCCCGTCGGGCGAGGTGCCCGAGAACACCAGGCCGCTCTTGGCGATGGCGTCGCGGTAGGCGTTGTTGACCTCGAACCGGTGCCGGTGCCGCTCGGAGACGTGCTCGGAGCCGTACGCCTGCGCGACGACCGAGCCCTTCTGCAGCGTGGCCGGGTAGGCGCCCAGCCGCATGGTGCCGCCCAAATCGGCTTCACCGGCGACGACGTCTTCCTGGTCGGCCATGGTCGAGATGACCGGGTTCTTGGTGTCGGGCTCGAACTCCGCCGAGTTGGCGTCGTCGATGCCGACCGAGCGCGCCGCCTCGATGACCACGCACTGCAGGCCGAGGCACAGGCCGAGCAGCGGGATGCCGCGGTGGCGGGCATAGCCGATCGCGCCGAGCTTGCCCTCGATGCCGCGGATACCGAAACCACCGGGGATCAGCACCGCGTCGACGTCACGCAGCGCCGCCTGGGCGCCCGCCTCGGTCTGGCACTCGTCCGAGGGCACCCAGCGGATGTTCACCTTCGCCCGGTGCGCGAAGCCACCGGCACGCAGCGCCTCGGTCACCGACAGGTAGGCGTCGGGCAGGTCGACGTACTTGCCGACCAGCGCCACCTCGACGGTCTCGCGCGGCGAGTGCACGCGGTCGAGCAGGTCGCCCCACACGGCCCAGTCCACATCGCGGAACGGCAGGCCGAGCTTGCGCACCACGTAGGCGTCGAGGCCTTCGCTGTGCAGCACCTTCGGGATGTCGTAGATCGACGGCGCGTCCGGCGTGGAGATGCACGCCTCCACGTCGACGTCGCACATCAGCGCGATCTTGTTCTTGAGCCCCTGCGGCACCTCGCGGTCACAGCGCAGGATCAGCGCGTCGGGCTGGATACCGATATTGCGCAGCGCGGCGACCGAGTGCTGCGTCGGCTTGGTCTTGAGCTCACCCGAGGGCGCCAGATACGGCACCAGCGACACATGCAGGAAGAACACATTGTCGCGACCGACGTCGTGGCGGATCTGACGCGCCGCCTCGAGAAACGGCTGCGACTCGATATCGCCGACGGTGCCGCCGATCTCGGTGATCACCACGTCCGGCACCTGACCCTCGAGATCGGGGCCCTGCATCGCCATGATGCGGTTCTTGATCTCGTCGGTGATGTGCGGGATCACCTGGACGGTGTCGCCCAGGTACTCGCCGCGCCGTTCCTTGGCGATGACCGTCGAATAGATCTGCCCGGTGGTCACGTTCGCGTCCTTGGACAGATCACGATCGAGGAACCGCTCGTAGTGGCCGACGTCGAGGTCGGTCTCGGCACCGTCCTCGGTGACGAACACCTCGCCGTGCTGGAAGGGGTTCATGGTGCCCGGATCGACATTCAGATACGGGTCGAGCTTCTGCATCGTCACCCGCATGCCGCGCGCGGTCAGCAACTGACCGAGGCTGGAGGCGGTGAGACCCTTACCCAAAGAGGAGGCGACGCCACCGCTCACGAAGATGTGCTTGGTGGCATTTCGAGCCTGATTCCGTGTTTGACCCACGGAACTCCAGAGTAACAGTAGCCCGCCTCTCCGCGTATTTAGCGGGTCGTTTGCGGCGGGGTGTGTTGGCAGTCGGGCCGGCGGTGATGCGGTCGGCGAGTGCTGGGCGTACCCGACGAGTTACCCATGTGCTCACGAAATCAGTCGTCTCTAAGTCCGTGACAGTGGCTGTCAGCGAGGCATGGCGACCATTGTCAGTGCGGTGGCGGTCGAGCCGGTTCCGTAGCGGCCGACGCCGCCGGAGAGTTGTTCGGTGAAGGCGAGAGCTGTTGTCACCCTGCCTATTTCGCGGTCGACATTGTCGACCGCGGTGACCGTTGCCGCCAGGGGTGCCTGGGCGCGGACGTGGGCGATGGCGGCGGTGCCTTCGGCCGCGTCTGCCCGGCCGGCGAGGACGGTGCCTGCCGCCCTGGCGCGGACCGCGCCGGTGAAGCGGGCGATAGTCGCGCCCTGTCCGGTGTCGGATGCGACACCGTTTCCGGTGACCACCACGGCGAGTTGCGCGGGTCGCACTGGAGTGTCGCCGTAGGCGAGGAAGCCGCCTCCGCGCAGGGTCTCCAGGACCAGCGAGAGTTCGGGTGCGGTGCTGCGCGGCTGGTTGGTCGCGGGGTCGAGCAGCAGGGTCAGGCCGAGCAGGTCGCCCGCCATGCTGCCCTGATCGACCGCGCCGGTCTGCAATCGCGCGCCGGCGGGGACGATATTGGTCAGCGCCGAGCGCATCCGGTCGCCCTCGCCCGCGTCGACGAACGTATCGGTCAGCGCGATCCGGCCGGTCACCGCGGCACCGGCGGTCTCGAGCGCCTTGCTCACCCCGTCGATGTCGCCGGGGTCGGCGTCGGGGGTGGTGAACACGACGACGCTGCGGTCGGCCAGAGCGCCGCCGAGAATGCGCCCCGCCGACCCGGCGATGAACTGGTCGGCGGCATCGAGCCTGCCGGTCAACTGCTCGTTCTGTGCGGTCAGCGCGTCGACCTGGCCACGCAGATCACTCTTGTCCGAACGCAGCCCGGACAGCATGTCCGAGGCCAGGGTCTGCGAGCCGAGCACCACCCCGACGGCCAGGGCCAGGAAGATCGCCGCGATCGAGATGGCATGGTGACGCAACGAGATCACAGCAGACCACGCACCCACACGACGAACCGGTTCCAGTACTCGACCGCCCAGTCCAGCACCTCGGACCCGTTGCGCGAAGCCAGGATCACCACGACGATCGCGACCAGCGCCGCCAGCACCACCAGTGCCAGCGCCGCGCCCGAGGACCGCTGCCGGTACAGCGTCGACACCGCCCTCGCGTCGACCAGTTTCGCGCCGACCTTCAACCGGGTCAGGAACGTCGCCGGATTGCTGTCCCGACGGCCACGGTCGAAGAAGTCCTCCAGCGACGCGGGCGCACCGGCCAGCACGATCAGCGACGCGCCGTGATGGTCGGCCAGCATGAGCGCCAGATCGGTCGGCGAGCCCGACGACGGGAACGTGGTCGCGCCGATGCCGAGATCCTGGATGCGCTCCAAGCCCCTCGCGTGCCCGTCGGTGTCGGCGGGCAGGATCATCTCGGCGCCGCACAACAAGGTCTCCGTGCTGATCTCGTCCGGATCGCCGACGATCAGATCGGGCGTGTACTTGAGCTTGCGCAACGTGTCGGCGCCACAGCCGACGCCGATCATTATCGGCGCGTACTCCTTGATGAACGGCTTGAGCCGCTGCAACTCCTCGAGATGCCCCGCCCCGTCGGCGATCACGACCACGTGCCGGTTGCGCAGTTCCAGCTCGATGTCGGGGACACCGATGCCGTCGATCAGCAGCGCGCTCTCGGTACGGACGAACTCGGCCGTGTTGCCCGCGAACGCGTCGAGGTGATCGGCGAGGCCGTTGCGCGCCTCGATCATCAGGTCGGCGACATCCGACTCGTCGAACTCGATGCCCGCGACCAGGACCTCGGGTTCCTTCTTGATGACCAGCTTGTCCTCGTAGACGATGCCCTCGTCGATGCGCACCTTGGTGCCGTCCTTGATCTTGCCGAAGGCGTCGGAGGCCACCGTGTCCACCAGCACGATCCCGTTGGCCACCAGCACCTCCGGGCCCAGGTTGGGATACCGGCCCGAAATGGACGGCGAGGTGTTGATCACCGCGACGACACCGGCCTCGACCAGCCGGTCCGCGACGTGGCGGTCCAGATCGGTCTCGTCGAGGACCACCACGTCCCCGGGGCTGACGCGCCGCAACAGTCGCCGGGTGTCGCGATCCACCCTGGCGATCCCGGTGACACCGGGCAGCGTTTCCGTGTTCCTCGACAACAACGCCGGCATCTTCATATGGCCGATGATGCGGGCAAACCCTCAACCTTTGGTGGAGGCGCGCCGAATTGCCGGTCGCAATCGCCGAAGCACAGCAACCTACCGGCACACCCAGTTCCCGGTCGGCTGACGGCCGACAGGAAGCTCACTACGCACCCGCGGTACCGGATTATGTTGGGAGAATGGACTTTTCCCGCGATCGTGGCACCGCGATCGGCGCGGCGTGCGTCGCGATCTACGTGACCGCGGTGACCGCGCTGGCACTCACCGGGCACACCGCGCTGCGGACCAGCGCCGACACGCACGACACGCGCCCGATCCTGTCGATCTGGTTGCCTGCCGCCGCGGGCATCGCGCTCGCCTGGGCCGTCCGGCCGCGGCGAGCCGCCACCGACCCGTTCGCCGCCGACTCCCCCGCCCGGGTCACCCGTCAGGCCTGGATGCTGGCCGCCCTGGCCGTCGCGTTCGCGATCGCGGTGCATCTGCTGCCCGGCAACGGCTGGTTCCTGCTGTTGAAGCTGGCGTTGTTCGCGATTCCACTGCTCGCCCGCTGGGCCACCGTGCGCGAATGGGCACGGGCCGACACCCGAGGGCGGTGGTTGCGGCCGCTGCCCGCCGTGCTCGCGTTCGCCGGGGTGGCGGCCTGGCTGCAACCCTGGTCAGGTGGAGCGGTTCCCGACCCGGTCGTGCTGGTCGTCGTGTTCCTGGTGAACGCGGTGATCGAGGAGGTCTTCTACCGCTTCTGGCTGCAGACCCGGCTGGAGTCACGCTACGGCCGGTGGCCGGCGATCGCGCTGACCGCCGTGCTGTGGGCGAGCTGGCACACCGCGATCCAGGGCGGACTCGGCCTGCCGCTCGACCTCGCCGCGGTGATCGCCAACCAGGGCGTCACCGGGCTGTTCCTCGGCTACCTGTGGTCACGTCACCGCAATCCGTGGCTGGTGATCGGCGTGCACGGACTGATCAACGCGCCGATCACCATGTTCGCCGCGGCACTGTTCTGAATTCTCAGGACGCCCGGAAGGTGCCGTAGCCGGGCAGGACGGTCACGCTCGAGCCGATATTTCCGCCGACGGCGACCGCATAGACCCCCGCGACGATCTGGCCCGCACCGGTGTGGACGGTGACGGGGCCGACCGGGCACTGGGCCGCATCGGTGCACGGATGGATGTAGGGCACATCGGCGAGCCGGTTACGCCCGAGCTGAGGTGGCCAGATCGGAGCCCGGGCGGCAATTACCCGTATGCTGCGGGTCACAGACATCTCGGACAGGAGACACATCATGCCCCGCAGCACCGTCGAGACGGTTTTCGACGCCCCTCGCGACATCGTCTACCGCCTCTTCACCGAGCGTGAGGCCGTCAGCCCGTACCTGCCGATCCAGGTCAAGCTGATCAAGCAGGGCGATCCGGCCACCGGCGTCGGCGCCCAGCACCTGCTCGGCTTCGGCAAGGCAGGCGTCACCGAGGAGATCACCGCGCTGGTCCCCGGCGAGCGGATGGAGTACAAGATCGTCAAGGGCGCGCCGGTCAAGCGCCACGTCGGCATCATCACCTTCGCCGACACCTCCGCCGGTGGCACCCGCGTGGTCTACACGATGGAGTCCGAGCCGTCGCTGCCCGTGCCCGCGCCGGTGCTCGAGTTCGGCCTGCGTCAGCTGACCAACCAGCTCATCGGTGGCGTGCGCAAAGCACTGAAGTAGTCTCCTCGACGTCGCCCGCATCCCGCGCGGGCGACGTCATCCGCGCGCTCAGGCCGGTGCTCGCTCCGCCCGCGCGGTTTCCAGCAGTTCCTCCGCGTGCGCGCGGCCGGTCTCGGTGTCGTCCAGACCCGCGAGCATGCGCGCCAGTTCCACCACCCGCTCGTCGTCGGTCAGCGTGCGAACTCCGCTGTCCACCTTGCCTTTTCCGTCGTCGGACTTGTTCACGACCAGGTGGGTGTCGGCGAAGGCCGCCACCTGCGGCAGGTGGGTCACCACGATGACCTGGTGCGTGCGGGCGAGCCGCGCCAGCCGCTTGCCGATCTCCACCGCCGCCCGGCCGCCGACGCCGGCATCGACCTCGTCGAACACCATGGTCGCGCCGTGATCGGACCCGGCCAGGACGACCTCGAGCGCCAGCATCACCCGCGAGAGCTCACCACCGGAGGCGCTCTTGCTCAACGGCAGCGACTGCGCACCGGAATGCGCCGAGAGCCGGAACTCCACCTCGTCGACCCCGTTCGACCCGGCATGCAGCTGCTTGCCGTCGATATCGATCGGCGCCGAATCCTGCGCGCCAGCGGGGACAGGGCGCACCTGCACCTCGAGCCGGGCCTTGCCCATCGCCAGCCCACCGAGCTCGGTGCTCACCGCCGTGGCCAGCTTGCCCGCCGCCTTCGCCCTGACGGCACTGAGTTTGCGGGCGGCCTCACGCACCTTGCCCGCCGCGGTCTCGACCTCACCCGCGAGTTTGGCCAGCGCGTCCTCGGACACGTCCAGCGAGTCCAGGCGGGCGCGTGACTCGTCGGCCCAGGCGATCACGCCGTCGATGTCGGGCGCGTATTTGCGGGTCAGCGACTTCAGCTCGGCCTGGCGGGTGAGCATCGAGTCGAGCGCGCCGGGATCCGACGGCAGCTCCGACAGATAGCCGCTGAGTTCGGTGGTCACGTCGACGACCACCGCGATCGCCTCACCCAGCCGCGGTGCGAGCGCGGTCAGCCCCGGATCGTCGGCGGAATCCAGCCGGGCCCGCGCACCACCGAGCAGGTCGAGCACGCCGCCGCCGTCGGCAGGCGTGTCGGTGGGACCCGACAGTGCCTCGTGCGCGGCGACGGCCGCCTCACGCAGCGAATCCAGGTCACTGAGCCTGCGGATCTCGGCGACGAGACGCGTGTCCTCGCCGGGTTCCGGTGCGATGCCGTCGATTTCGGCGAGCGAATGCTTGAGCCGGTCGGCCTCGAGCGCCAGCTCCCTGCTGCGCGCCGTCCGCTCGAGCAGCTCGGTGCGGGCATCGAGCCACGATCGGCGATGCACCTGATACTTGCGCAACAGTCCCGCGACGCCGTCGCCGGCGAACTGATCGAGCGCGGCGAGTTGCTGTTCCGGGCGTTGCAGGCGCAGCTGATCGTTCTGGCCGTGCACGGTCAGCAGCCGGGAGGTGAACTCACCGAGCACCGCCGCGGGCACGCCGCGACCACCGAGGTGCGCGCGCGAACGCCCATCGCTGTTGACCGTGCGCACGGCGATCACGCTGCCGTCCTCGTCGGCCTCGGCGGCGGCCGACTCGAGCACCTCGCCGACGGCCGCGCGGGCCGCTTCGTTGACATCGTCGACGACGAACCGGCCTTCGACCACGGCCTTCGCCGCGCCGAGCCGCACCCGGCCCGCGTCGGCGCGCGCGCCGCTGAGCAGGTGCAGGCTGGTGACGACCATGGTCTTGCCCGCACCGGTCTCACCGGTGAGCACGGTCAGACCCGCATGGAACTGCGCGGTCGCCGTCGAGATGACGCCTAGTCCGTCAATCCTGATCTCTGTCAGCATCGCGGCTGTTCTCCGTTCGATGTCTACCCCGCCAGCCGGTGACCGGCAGCTGGAACTTGCGCACCATCCGGTCGGCGAACGGTGCGGAATCCAGCCGCACCCACCGCACCGGTCGTTCGCCACGGACCACTTCGGCGCGGCCGCCGCGCGGCAAGGCCAGGGTGCGCCTGCCGTCTAGGAACACGATCGCGTCGTGCCCGGTCGCCACCGTCTCCACCGCGATCAGCGAATCCGGGCTGGTCACCAGCGGACGCGCGAACAAGGCATGCGCGTTGCTCGGAATGACCAGCATCGCTTCGAGTTCCGGCCACACCACCGGTCCGCCCGCCGAGAACGCGTAGGCAGTCGACCCGGTCGGCGTGGAGATGAGGATGCCGTCGCAGCCGAACGCCGAGACCGGGCGTCCGTCGACCTCGAGCACGACTTCCAGCACGCCCATGCGCTGTGCGTTCTCGATGCTGGCCTCGTTGAGCGCCCAGCCGCGTTCGACGATCGTGTCGTCGACGCGGACGGTGACGTCGATGGTCATCCGGTCTTCCACGGGATAGTCCCGGTCGACCACCTGGGCCAGCGCCTCGTCGAGATGTTCTGCCTCGGCTTCGGTGAGGAAACCGATGCGGCCCAGGTTGATTCCGAGCACCGGCACCCCGGTCGGGCGACCGAGTTCGGCCGCGCGCAAGAAGGTGCCGTCACCGCCGAGGGCGAGCACCATCTCGCAGCCCAGCGCCGCGGACGGGCTGTGCGGCACCACCCGCACCGGGTAGCCGGCGGGCTCGTCCTCGAACCGGGTGCTGTCGGCCTCGTCGGCCAGAACCCGCAGGCAGATGCCCGCTTCGGCGAAGATCTTCGCCACCCGGTGCGCGGTCTCGATGATCTCCGCGCGGCCAGGATGGGCGACGAGCAGGATCTCCCTGCCGCCGTCGTGCGTGTTCACTGCGGACCCTCCTCGACCGCACGGGCCACCAGGGCCTCCACCTGCGCGGCGTCGTACTCGAACGGACCGACCTTGCGTAGCCACAGGAAGTACTCGACATTGCCCGACGGGCCGGGCAGCGGGCTGGCCACCACACCCTGGGTCCGCAATCCGAGCGCACCCGCCGCGGCGGCGACTTCGCGCACCACTTCGGCGCGCAATGCCGGATCACGCACCACGCCACCGGAACCGACCCGTTCCTTGCCGACCTCGAACTGCGGCTTCACCATCGGCAGCAGATCCGCCCCGTCGGCGGCGCAGGCCGCGAGCGCGGGCAGCACCAGCCCCAGCGAGATGAACGACAGGTCACCGACGACGGATTCGACTGTGCCGCCGATGGTTTCGGGCGTGATGTTGCGCACGTTGGTCCGGTCGTACACCCGCACCCGGTCGTCGTTCTGCAGCCGCCAGATCAGCTGGCCGTACCCGACATCGACCGCGGCCACTTCCCGCGCGCCCCGCGACAGCAGGACATCGGTGAACCCGCCGGTCGATGCCCCCGCGTCCAGGCATCGCTTGCCCGCGACGCTGAGCCCCTGCGGCTCGAACGCCTCGAGCGCGCCGAGCAGCTTGTGCGCACCACGCGACGCCCACGACACCTCGTCGGGCTCCTCCCGCACGATCAGCGGGGTACCGGTCTCCACCGCCGTCGCCGGTTTCACCGCGACGGTTCCGGCAATCAGGACGCGCCCCGCGCTGATCAGCTCGACCGCGTGTTCTCGCGATCGCGCCAATCCGCGGCGAACCAGTTCGGCGTCCACACGCGCTCGCCTGGCCACCTCAGATCTTGTCCACTGTCGCCAGGGCGTCCACCAGCACGTCGTGCGCCTGCTCGAGGATGCGCGCACGGCGGGTGATGTCGGCACCGGCCTCGGTGTTCTCGGCCGGGCCGGTGACCGCCGGGGTCGCGGGGGGGGGGGGGGGGGGCCGCGCGACGGCGCGCGCTCACAACGTCGCGGCGGGCGGGGGGGGGCGGGGCCCGGTGCCCGCCGGGGTCGCGCCGAGTTCGGCGAGCAACGCGTCGACCTCGGCCTTGATCCGGTTCGGGTCGGCCGGTTCCGGCCGCGCCTGACCACCGGGCAGGTGACTGCCCGGCAGTGGGATCCCGGGGCGGGGTGGCTGTGGCGCGCCGGTCGGCGGTGAACTCGGAGTACTCATCGTGTCGTCAACGCTATCGGATTTCCGAATCGACTGCTCGCACCCGTACCGCCCGGCCGGGGTGCTGTCGCAACAGTTCCGCGACAGCCGCCGGCGCGACCGCTTCCGGCACGATGTCGGCGTTGAGGGCGTCGAGTGAGGTGGCGATATAGGTGGGTACCTGCGCCGGTGGCGCGATGACCACTTCCTCGAGCGTGCTGACCCCGGTCAGCACCAGCAGCGAGTCGAGCCCGAGCCCGTTGGCGCCCTCGATGTCGGTGTCGAGGCGATCGCCGACGACGAGCGCGTTGCTGGCGCCGGAGCGTTCGAGCGCGTCTTCCATCAGCGGCGCGTACGGCTTGCCCGCGACCAGCGGTTCACGATCGGAGGCGGTGCGCAGCGCGGCGACCATGGACCCGTTGCCCGGCGCGAGGCCGCGCTCGTTCGGCAGGGTGCGGTCGGTGTTGGCGGCGACCCACAGCGCACCCGCCCGCAGCGCGTACGCGGCTTCGGCGAGGTCCGGCCACGCGGTGGTCGGCGAATGCCCCTGGACCACGGCTTCGGGCGGCACGTCGCCGAACCGCCGGATCGGCACCAGGCCGACCGCTTCGATCTCGGCGGCGAGGTCGTCGGTGCCGACGACGAGCACCCGGGCTCCGGGGGCCAGCCGGTGTGCCAGCATCCCGGCGGCGGCCTGGGCGCTGGTCACCACGTCCTCAGCCGTGGCCGGATAGCCCAGCTCGGCCAGATGATCGGCGACCGGGCCCGGCCCACGGGCCGCGTTGTTGGTGACATACACCAGCCGCTGCACCGAATCACCGTCCGGAGCGAGCGCTTTCGGGGCGCCGTCGATCACCTCGGGACCGCGGTACAGCGTTCCGTCCAGGTCGAGCAGCAAAGCGTCGTATTGATCGCGTAGCCGGTTCACACACCCTCACTCCGTCGTCACTGCCGGGCCGAACACACCTGCCGACCCTAGGCGAGCCCACCGACAGTTCCGGACCGTCGAATCATGCTCGCACTCTTCATGATCGAGCATGCGGTGACAGTCCGTGCACGGTGTGCCCGGTTTCGGCGCACGGCGTCGCGCGCGTCGTCACCGCCCCGGTGATTCAGGTCACCGTTGGCCACCCCAAGCCAACGGCGTGACCCAGTACGCGGCGTCCGAGGGGTACTTTGCCGCCGAGGCCGGTGTCCCCGCCATCGTCCGGCGTTGCCACGCCATCGTCAGCGGCGCACTGATCCTGTTCCACCTGGTGAACACCACCCAGCAGGTGCCGTTGGGCCTCACCAGCCCGCTGTTCGGTGCCTTCTGATCCCGACGCAGAACGGCCGCAGGACCGGAACCGCTATCGGGTTCCCATCCTGCGGCCGTCGAGAGCTGGAGCTGCTACGCGTCGCCGGTGAGTTCCGCGGCGCGGTCCTCGGCGTCGGTTTCGCCGTCGAGGTCGGCGGCAGCGGCATTGAGGAACCACTGCAAACCGTCGTCGGTGCGTCCCGCCGCGACCAGCGCGTCGGCGTAGGCGTAGAACAGGCGCGCGGCGGCCGAACCGGTGCGCGCCGGATCCAGATCGGGCGTCTGCAGCGTCACGACGGCCTGGTCGAACTGACCCAGGTCCATCCGGGCGCCGGCAACCACGATCCGTAGCTCGGTGGCCTCGTCACCACTGAGCGCCTGTGCCTCTTCGCTGCGGCCGAGCTCGATGGCCCGTTCGGGCCGCCCGAGACCACGCTCGCAGTCCGCCATCACGGCGAGCAGCCCGGAACCACCGGACATGCGTCGCGCGGTCCGCAGCTCCGAGAGCGCCTCGGCCCACTCCTCGGCGTGGTACGCCACCACACCCGCGGTCTCGCGCACGACCGCGATGCGGCCTGCCCGCTGCCGGGCGGCCCTGGCATGCGCCAGGGCGAGGCGGGGGTCGTCTTCGAGCAGCTCGACGGCCATCACCATGTGCCGGGCGACGGTCTCGGCGTTGTTCTTGTCCAGGCTCAGCAGATCGCGGCGCACGGCCGGATCGAGGTCGGAGGCCTGAACGTCTTCCGGCAGATCCGGCTCGTCCGGACGGGCCGCGCGGCGGTCGGTGGACCGTCCGCCCGCGGTCCGGGCGCCTTCGCCGCCACGACGGCGGTCGTCGCGGTCATCGGCGCCACGGCTGCCGTAGCCGGACTCCGCCGCGCGAGCCGAGCTGTCTGCCGCGGCGTCGCGATCGCGAGCCGAGCGGCCTGCTGCGGCCTCGTGCTCGTCGGCCACCTCTTCGAAGTCCTCGTTCGCCGGCTCGGCGACTACCTCGTCCGCGGACTCGGCGCGCTCGGTGGCCGACGAGGTGTCGTCGGACTGCTCAGTGGACGCGGGTGCGATCTCATCGCTCGCTGCTGCCTCGACGTCGGCCGATTCGATGCGGGCCTGCTCGATACCGGCGGCATCGGCGTCCGATGCGGCCGCCGACGAGACGACGCCGAGGACATCGCCTTCGCGCTCACGCCGCTTCTCGCGGTACGTGCCGTCCAGCGGCGCGCCGTCCTCGCCGACGTAGCGGTTCCCACCGGAGTCGCCGCCCCGCTTGAAGCCACCGCGTCCGCGATCGTCGTCCCGGCGGAAGCCGCGGTCGCTGTCGTCGCGCCGCTGGTAGCCGCCACGATCCGAGCTCTCGCCGCGCTTGAAGCCGCCGCGATCCGAACCGCCGCGCGAACGGTCGTCGCCCTCGTTGCGGCGGAAACCGCCACGATCGCCGGAGCCGCCACGGCCCGCGTCGTCACGACGCTGGTAACCACCACGGTCACCGCTGTCACTGCGACGGAAACCACCACGGTCACCGCCACGATCGGCACCACCGCGCGAACGGTCGTCACCTTCGTTACGGCGGAAGCCGCCACGGTCACCCCCACGCGAACGGTCGTCGCCCTCACTGCGGCGGAAACCACCACGATCGCCGGCACCACCACGGCCCGCATCATCGCGCTTCTGGTAACCACCACGGTCGCCACTGTCGCCGCGGCGGAAACCACCGCGGTCACCCGAGGAGCCACGACTCGCGTCGTCGCGCTTCTGGTAACCACCACGGTCACCGCTGTCGCTGCGGCGGAAGCCGCCACGGTCACCGGAGCCACCACGGCCCGCATCATCGCGGCGCTGGTAACCGCCACGGTCGCCACTGTCACCGCGACGGAAACCGCCGCGATCGCCACCACGATCCGAACCACCGCGCGAGCGGTCGTCGCCTTCGTTCCTGCGGAAGCCTGAGCCGCCACGGGGACGGTCTTCGTTGTCGCGGCGGAAGCCGCCACGATCACCACGGTCGTACCCGCCGCGCGAACGGTCGTCGCCTTCGCGACGCTGGAATCCACCGCGATCGCCGCCACGATCCGAACCGCCGCGGGGACGGTCGTCATCGTTGCGGCGGTAGCCACCACGGTCACCGCCGCGGTCGAAACCGCCTGCGGGACGGTCGGATTCGTCACGGCGACGGAAGCCGCCGCGGTCACCGGAGGAGCCGCGGCTCGCGTCGTCGCGCTTCTGGTAACCACCACGGTCGCCACTGTCGCTGCGCCGGAAACCACCGCGGTCGTCGTCGCGCTTCTGGTAGCCACCGCGGCCTGCGTCGTCACGGCGCTGGTAGCCGCCGCGATCCGAGCCACCGCGCGAACGGTCGTCATTGTCGCGGCGGAATCCGCCACGATCGCCGGAGCCGCCGCGGCC
>NZ_JBHXMY010000051.1:0-19583 GCF_042720195.1 Nocardia sp. NPDC058497
AACTGTAAAACCTTCTGCCCGACCTTGAGTGTTTGTCCGTATACGTGTGTCCGGACACCACCGATGCGCTCGCCATTGACAAATGTCCCATTTGTCGACATTCCGTCGTCGACGACGACCCAGCAGTCACAGATCTGCTCGATGACGGCGTGCAGCCGCGACACTGTCGAATCGTCGGAAACCACGATGTCGGCGGCATCCGAGCGCCCGATGGACACGGTGCCACCGTAACGATCGAGGCGATACTCGCGGCGACTGCCGTTCCCGAACGCCGAGGTCAGCGTGCAAATACCGGGTGGGCGCGGCCACACATGCCAGTCCACCGCCGTGCTCACGTTGTTCCCGAGTGCCCGCGCGCCGCTCGATCTGGCCATGACCTGCCCTCATTCTGCTGCGATGAATCCAGTGTGCCGCGCCCCGGTAACGATCACATGAGTAGTCGACCACTCGAATGCGCCGCCGCGAGGGATGAGGGTTTTCAGCCCTGGGGAGGATAGTGGCCCCGCGTATCCCCGACGCAGAATCGATGCATGGAATCACGCCTGCCGTAAGGACGTGTCGCGGCAAAGATCAGCTGCGGCGGGCCTTCGACACCAATTGATGGAGAAACGTCATGAGCAGAAAGTTTCGAGGAGTGGCAGCTGCCCTCGCGATGGCTCCGGTGATCGCACTGGGTTCAGGACTGGCCACCGCCGATCCAGCCCCAGTACCAGTACCGATATCGGCCCCAGCTTCCAATGAAGAGGCCCAGCCAGTCGCCACGATTCTCGCTTTCCCGTGGAATTTCATTGCGTGCCTCGGCGCCCTCCCATGGGGTGTCTATTGGTACTTCGCGTGCGTGGTGTGAGCCATAGATCGGGGTCTATGCGTAAAACTCCATGATGGTGTCGGCCTTACCGCGCGACGGCCGAGATAGCCGGACAGCGCACAGCCCTCGCGGACCGGAAGGTCGCGAGGGCTGTAGCTGGTGCGAGATCAGCTCTGCAGGGCGGCCTCGATCTCCAGGGTGAGGGTGATCTTGTCGCCGATGACGGCGCCGCCGTCGGGGAGCGGCATGTCGATGTCCAGGCCGAAGTCGCGGCGGGAGACCACGGTCTTGGCTTCGAAGCCGGCGACCGGGCCGTTGCCCATGCCCGGGTTGACGCCGAGGAACTCGACCTCGAGGGAGACCGGCTTGGTGTTCCCGCGTACGGTGAATTCGCCGTCGACGACGAATTCGCCGCCCTCACCGCGGAATCCGGTGGACTTGAAGGTCATCACGGGGAACTGCTCGGCGTGGAAGAAATCGGCGGTGCGCAGGTGACCGTCGCGCTGGGCGTTGTCGGTGGTGAGGGAGTCGACCCGGATCTCGGCGTGCGCCGAGGCGGTGCCGTCTTCGC
Organism: Nocardia sp. NPDC058497; assembly: GCF_042720195.1. Classification (NCBI taxonomy): domain Bacteria; kingdom Bacillati; phylum Actinomycetota; class Actinomycetes; order Mycobacteriales; family Nocardiaceae; genus Nocardia; species Nocardia sp. NPDC058497. The sequence goes on from NZ_JBHXMY010000051.1 coordinate 1,380, forward strand.
CGATGACGAGGGCGCCGTCGAAGTCGGTGAAGCGGCCGCGGACCTTGCTCACCATCAGGTGGCGTACGGAGAAGCCGACGGTGGAGTGGGTGGGGTCGATGGCCCAGGTGCCTGCGGTGAGGCCGGTGGCGAGTGCGGTGGTCATGGGAACTCCTTGTGGGGGTTGGTGTTTCGGTTGGTCTAGCGGGGGAGGTTGGCGGCGAGGAGCGAGGCGTGCGTCGGGGCGTCCGGCACGTGCGCGGGCCGACGGGCCGCGAATTCCTTGCGCAGCACCGGAATTACTTCCTCGCCGAGTAGGTCGAGCTGTTCGAGCACCGTCTTCAACGGCAGGCCCGCGTGGTCGACGAGGAACAGCTGGCGCTGGTAATCGCCGAAGTGCTCGCGGAAGGTGAGCGTCTTCTCGATGACCTGCTCCGGGCTGCCAACGGTGAGCGGGGTCTGCTCGGTGAACTCCTCCAGCGACGGGCCGTGTCCGTAGACGGGCGCGTTGTCGAAGTACGGCCGGAATTCCCGGACCGCGTCCTGAGAGTTCTTGCGCAGGAACACTTGTCCGCCGAGTCCGACGATCGCTTGGTCGGCACTGCCGTGGCCGTAGTGCTCGTAGCGGCGGCGGTACAGGTCGATCAGCCGCTGGAAATGGTCGGTGGGCCAGAAGATGTGGTTGGCGAAGAAGCCGTCACCGTAGTAGGCGGCCTGCTCGGCGATCTCCGGGCTGCGGATCGAGCCGTGCCAGACGAACGGCGGCACGTCGTCGAGCGGGCGCGGCGTCGAGGTGAACGACTGCAGCGGTGTGCGGAACTTGCCCTCCCAGTCCACGACGTCCTCGCGCCAGAGCCGGTGCAGCAGATGGTAGTTCTCGATGGCCAGGGGAATGCCGTCGCGAATGTCCTTGCCGAACCAGGGATAGACCGGTCCGGTGTTGCCGCGGCCGAGCATCAGGTCGACCCGGCCGTCGGCCAGGTGCTGCAGCATCGCGAAGTCCTCGGCGATCTTGACCGGGTCGTTCGTGGTGATCAGCGTGGTCGAGGTGGACAGCAGGATGTTGTCGGTGCGGCCCGCGATGTAGCCGAGCATGGTGGTCGGCGAGGACGGCACGAAGGGCGGATTGTGGTGCTCGCCCATCGCGAACACATCGAGCCCGACTTCCTCGGCCTTCTGCGCGATCGCGACCATCGCCTTGATCCGCTCGGCCTCGGTGGGAGTGCGGCCGGTGGTGGGATCGGTCGTCACATCACCGACGGTGAAGATTCCGAACTGCACGGGCCCTCCTTTGGTTGCCATGGCAACTATAACCAGCGAAGGGTGGAACCTATTCCGGTGAGACGCAGCTCACACTGGAATCAGTTCAGGAACGGGGTGCGGGTGCGGCTGATCAGGTCGGCGACGGAGTCGACGACGAGAGTGGGGCGGAACGGGTACTTCTCGACCGAGGCCTTGGTGGAGATGCCCGAGGTGACCAGGACCGTGCGCATGCCCGCTTCCAGGCCCGCGATCACGTCGGTGTCCATCCGGTCGCCGATCATCACGGTGGACTGTGAATGCGCGCCGATGCGGCGCAGGGCCGAGCGCATCATCAGCGGGTTCGGCTTGCCGACGTAGTACGGCTCCTTGCCGGTCGCGCGGGTGATCAGCGCGGCGACCGAGCCGGTGGCCGGCAGCACGCCGTCGCGCGACGGCCCGGTGGCGTCGGGGTTGGTCGCGATGAATTTGGCGCCACGGTCGACCAGGCGGATCGCGGTGGTGATGGCCTCGAAGGAGTAGGTGCGGGTCTCGCCGAGCACCACGTAATCGGGGTCGCTGTCGGTGAGCACGTAGCCGATCTCGTGCAGGGCGGTGGTGAGCCCGGACTCGCCCACCACATAGGCGGTGCCGTTGGGCCGCTGGTCGTCGAGGAAGGTCGCGGTGGCCAGCGCCGAGGTCCAGATGGACTCCTCGGGGATGTCGAGGCCGGTGTGGCGCAGGCGGGCCTGCAGGTCGCGCGGGGTGCGGATCGAGTTGTTGGTCAGCACCAGGAAGGGGATCTCGTTCTCGCGCAGTTCGGCCAGGAACTCGTCGGCGCCGGGGATCAAATGATCCTCGTGCACCAGCACACCGTCCATGTCGGTCAGGTACGACAAGATCTGCTCATCCTTGGCGGTCACCAGCTAATCATCCGCTAAACACGGCAGTGGTGCGAGACCACTGCTACCGGACAGTCGCACTCGGTGTTGGTTAGTGTCGATGCGGCAGGGGCCGCGACGAAGCGAACGACAGGAGTGGCTGAGATGGTTGATCTCAAGCTCGGATACAAGGCATCGGCAGAGCAGTTCGGGCCGCGCGAGCTCGTCGAGCTGGCGGTGGCCGCCGAGGAGCACGGTCTCGACAGCGCGACCGTCAGCGATCACTTCCAGCCGTGGCGGCACAACGGCGGGCACGCGCCGTTCTCGCTGGCCTGGCTGGCCGCCGCCGGTGAGCGCACCGAGCGGATCATGCTCGGCACCTCGGTGCTCACCCCCACCTTCCGCTACAACCCGGCGGTGATCGCGCAGGCCTTCGCCACCTTCGGCTGCCTGTACCCGGGCCGGGTGATGCTCGGTGTCGGCACCGGCGAGGCGCTCAACGAGATCGCCACCGGGTACAAGGGCGAATGGCCCGATTTCAAGGAGCGTTTCGCCCGGCTGCGTGAGTCGGTGACACTGATGCGCGAGCTGTGGACCGGCGATCGCGTCGATTTCGAGGGCGAGTACTACCACACCGTCGGCGCCTCGATCTATGACGTGCCCAAGGGTGGCATCCCCGTCTACATCGCCGCGGGCGGCCCGGTCGTCGCCAGGTACGCGGGCCGCGCGGGTGACGGTTTCATCTGCACCTCGGGCAAGGGCATGGACCTCTACACCGAGAAGTTGCTGCCCGCCGTCGCCGAGGGCGCGGCCAAGGCCGAGCGCGACCTCGCCGCCATCGACAAGATGATCGAGATCAAGATCTCCTACGACACCGATCCCGAACTGGCACTGCAGAACACGCGGTTCTGGGCGCCGCTGTCGCTGACCGCCGAGCAGAAGCACGACATCACCGATCCGATCGAGATGGAGGCCGCCGCCGACGCGCTGCCGATCGAGCAGGTCGCCAAGCGGTGGATCGTGGCCAGTGATCCCGACGAGGCTGTCGCCCAGATCAAGCCCTACCTGGACGCCGGTCTCAACCACCTGGTCTTCCACGCTCCCGGTCACGACCAGCTGCGTTTCCTCGACCTGTTCAAGCGGGATCTGGCGCCGCGTCTGCGCGCTCTGGGCTGACCACGAACTGCCCGGCGGGTTCCGAAAGCTCGCCGGGCGAGCGACTATCGGAGCGAGCAGGCGGGGTCGCCGGATTCGGCGGCGAGCGCGTCGACGAGCTGAGCGGTCAGTTGCCGCCGGATCGCGGCGAGCCGCTCGGCCGCCGCGTCGACCTCGTCGAGCTTGCGGCGCAGTTCCTCGACGGAGTCGGGACACCCGTCGCCCGAACCGTCGCCCGCGCGTAGGCAGGCGACGAACGGATGCATGTCGGCCAGCTCGAACCCGACCGTGCGCAGCGCGTGGATCTTCCGCACGACACGCAGTTCGACCTCGTCGTAGATCCGGTAGCCCTTGGCGTCGCGCCGCGGCTCGACCAGCCCGTGCTGCTCGTAGTAGCGCAGCGCGCGGGCACTGGAACCGGTGCGTTCGGCCAATTCGCCGATCAACATGCGACCTCCTCGATGACCGTGGCCTTGTGGGCAACGCCGCGCGAGCCCTCGCTATGCCCGGCGCAGGGCGAACATGCGCAGGTTGCGTGTGGTGCGCTCGCGGTAGGCCGCGTAGGCGCCGGTGATCTCGATGAACCGGGCGAACAGCGCGTCCTTGTCCGCGTCGGGCACCGGGGTGGCGGCGACGGGGATGCGCTCGCCCGCGATGGCCACCGTGGCCGACGGGTCGGCGAGCAGATTCCCCGTCCACGCGGGGTGGTGGTCCTGACCGAAGTTGGAGCCGACCACATACAGGGTGTCGCCATCGTGGACGTAGAGCAGCGGCTGGGTGCGCGCGACACCGGATTTGCGGCCGGTGGTGGTCAGCAGGATGACCGGGGCGCCGATCGGGCCGAGCACGGTGTACTTGGCATCGGTGCGCTCGAGCAGGGCCCGGTCCAGCGGCGTCACCGTGCGGATCAGCCAGGATCCCGGCTTGGTCGCCGCGAAACGATTGGCTGCGCGGGACAGGAGATTGGTGCGTGAACCCCACTGCCGATCCGGGAACTGCGAAGTCATGGGCCGGACTATAACGCGGCCGATCGCGCCACACCGAACTCCGGAATCGCCGTCGATTAACTAAGCTCGCGACCATGGTCGAACAAGCCCCGTCCACCGTGTACATCGCCTCACCCGAGGGGGACACCGGAAAATCCACGGTGGCGCTCGGCGTTCTCCAGATGTTGTGCGCCACTACGGCCAGGGTCGGGGTGTTCCGCCCGATCACCCGCTCGACCGCCGAACCCGACTACATCCTGGAACTGCTGCTCGAGCACAGCACCGCCGACATCGGTTACGACCAGGCCATCGGCGTCACCTACGAGGACGTGCACCGCGACCCCGACGCCGCGATCAGCGAGATCGTGATGCGGTTCCACGACGTCGCCAAGGCCTGCGACGCGGTGGTGATCGTCGGCAGCGACTACACCGATGTCGCCAGCCCCAGCGAGCTGCGCTACAACGCCCGCATCGCGGTGAATCTCGGCGCGCCGGTGCTGCTGGTGGTGCGCGGCGCCGACCGCACGCCCGCCGAGGTCAAGCAGCTGGTCGAGCTGTGTTCGACCGAGCTGGCCGCCGAGCACGCCCATCTGGTCGCGGTCGTCGTCAACCGGTGCACCCCGGACGAGACCGACGAGATCTGTTCCAGCCTGGACGGTTTCGACGTGCCGTCGTGGACGTTGCCCGAGGTGCCGTTGCTGATGGCGCCGACCATGGGCGAGCTGTGTGGCGCCATCGGCGGCGAGATCTACAGCGGCGACCCGGAACTGCTGCAGCGCGAGGCGCTCCGGATCATGGTCGGCGGCATGACCGCCGAACACATCCTGGAGCGGCTCTCCGACGGTGTGGTCGTGATCGCGCCGGGCGACCGCTCCGACGTCCTGCTCAGCGTGGTGAATGCCCATGAGGCCGAGGGCTTTCCGTCGCTGTCGGGCATCATCATGAACGGCGGCATCCGCCCGCATCCGGCGATCGCGCGCCTGATGGAGGGCCTGCACCCGAAGCTGCCGATCCTCACCACCGAGCTCGGCACCTACGACACCGCCAGCGCGGTGCACCGCACGCGCGGCCGGATGTGGGCGGGCAGCCCGCTCAAGGTCGACACCGCGCTGGCGCTGATGGAGGAGCGGGTCGACGCGCCTGAGCTGCTGAAACGCATCCAGGTGCCGCCGTCGCACGTGGTCACCCCGCAGATGTTCGAATACCAGCTGATCGACCGGGCCCGCGCCGATCGCAAGCGAATCGTGCTGCCCGAGGGCGACGACGACCGCATCCTGCGCGCCGCCGGCCGGGTGCTGCAGCGCAGGATCGCCGACCTCACCATCCTCGGCGACGAGACCGCCGTCCGGGCGCGCGCCGCCGAACTCGGCGTCGACATCGCCGCCGCGCAGGTGCTCGATCCGCGCAGCTCCGGCTACCTCGACGAATTCGCCGCCGAGTACACCGAATTGCGCAAGCACAAGGGCATGACGCTGGAGCGGGCCCGCGAAACCATGGCCGACATCTCGTATTTCGGCACCATGATGGTCTACAAGGGGATCGCCGACGGCATGGTCTCCGGTGCCGCGCATACCACCGCGCACACCATCCGGCCCTCGTTCGAGATCATCAAGACGGTGCCGGGCGTCTCGACGGTGTCGAGCGTGTTCCTGATGTGCCTGGCCGATCGGGTCCTCGCCTACGGCGACTGCGCGGTGGTGCCGGACCCGACCTCCGAGCAGCTCGCCGATATCGCGGTGTCCTCGGCGGAGACCGCGGCCCGCTTCGGCATCGATCCGAAGGTGGCCATGCTGTCGTACTCGACCGGCGCGTCGGGCACCGGCGCGGATGTCGACAAAGTCCGCGCCGCAACGATATTGGTGCGTGAGCGCGCGCCGCAGCTGCCGGTGGAAGGCCCGATCCAGTACGACGCCGCGATCGAGCCCGCCGTGGCCAGCGCCAAACTGCCGGATTCGGAGGTGGCCGGCCGGGCGACGGTGTTCGTCTTCCCCGACCTCAATACCGGCAACAACACCTACAAGGCCGTGCAGCGCAGCGCGGGCGCGATCGCGATCGGCCCGGTGCTGCAGGGTCTGCGCAAGCCGGTCAACGACCTGTCCCGCGGCGCGCTGGTCGCCGACATCGTCAACACGGTGGCCATCACCGCCATCCAGGCTCAGGGGGACGACGCGTGAGCGACTTGGTGCTGGTGCTGAACTGCGGCTCCTCCTCGATCAAATACCAACTGCTGCACGCCGGCTCGGCGCAGGTGCTGGCTTCCGGGCTGGTCGAGAAGATCGGCGAGGCGCACGGCGGCCGTATCGTGCACGAGTCCGGTGACCGCAAGCTGGTGCACGAGGGGACGATCGCGGATCACCGGGCCGGACTGCGGCAGGCGTTCGAGATGTTCCGCGAGACCGGCATCGATCTGACCACGATCGGGATCGGCGCGGTCGGGCACCGGGTGGTGCACGGCGGCGAGGTGTTCTGGCGGCCGACGCTCATCACCGACGAGGTCGTGCGCACCATCGACGAGCTGTCGGTCCTCGCGCCGCTGCACAACCCGGCCAATGTGATCGGCATCGAGTCGACCAGGGAACTGCTGCCCGGCATCCCGGAGGTCGCGGTGTTCGACACCGCCTTCTTCCATACCCTCCCCGAGGCCGCCAAGACCTACGCGATCGACGCGAAAGTGGCTGCCGCGCACGGTGTCCGCAAGTACGGCTTCCACGGCACCTCACACCAGTACGTGTCGGAGAAGGCCGCGGAATTCCTGGGCAGGCCCACCGAGGAGCTCAACCAGATCATCTTCCACCTCGGCAACGGCGCGTCGGCGTCGGCCGTCGCCGGTGGCGTCGCGATCGACACCACCATGGGCATGACCCCGCTCGAGGGCCTGGTGATGGGGACGCGACCTGGCGACCTCGACCCCGGAATCATGCCGCACCTGATGAACGTCGCCGGGCTCGATCTGCCCGCGGTCGAGCAGCTGCTCAACCGCAATTCCGGAATCAAGGGCCTGTCCGGGGTGAACGACTTCCGCGAGTTGCAGCAGCTCATCGATGACGGCGACACGGCCGCGAAACTGGCCTACGACGTCTACATCCACCGCCTGCGCCGCTACCTCGGCGCCTACCTGGTGGAACTCGGCGCCGTCGACAGCATTGTCTTCACCGCGGGTGTCGGCGAGAACAGCGCGTCCGTGCGCGCCGACGCGCTGGCCGGGCTGCAGGCCATGGGCATCGAGGTCGACCCGGCCCGCAACGAGACGCGAACCCCCGGCATCCGCGCGATCTCGCCGGAATTCGCACCCGTGACGGTGCTGGTGGTGCCGACCAACGAGGAACTCGCGATCGCCCGCGCCGCGCACAAGCTGGTTACCGCTTAGAACCAGGATTTCGCGCGTAGGGAGTTGGCCAGGTCGACCAGGGCATAGCGGTGCGTCCGGTCCGGGGCGTTGCGGGCGAGGGCGCGTAGGCCGGATTCGGTGCCGTCGCGGAGGTCTCGTTCGTCGAAGGGGCGGCCGAAGAGTTTGGCGTCCTTGCGTTTCGGGGTGTTGCCTGCCTGGAGCCAGGCCAGCGCGGTGCCCTGGACCAGGGTGCGCATGAGTGTCGCGCGGTGCTCGCCCGGGGGGATGGACTGGGCGCGGGAGGCGGCCAGGCGCACGACCTGTTCGTCGAGGTCGGCGACGGGGGCGCTGGTGAGCAGCAGCAGGATCGCGGTGGTCTGGGCGGTGGTGAAGTGGCGGGATGCCGCGGGGACGTCGTCGAGGGCGTGCACCGCCTCGCCGACGCGGCCCGCCACGGCCAGCTGTCTGGCCAGGCCGAAGGCGGCGCTCACCACGGCACGGTCGGTGCGCCACACGGTGTCGTAATAGCGTTCGGCGAAGGAGCGCCACTGTTCGGGGGCGTCGGAATCCCAGTGCTGCAGAATGAGTTCCGCGGTGGCGGCCAGTGCCAGCTTGGGCGCGATCTCGCCGGGCAGCACCCGCAGGACCGACTCGAAGGAGGCGAAGGCGGCCTCGTAGTCCAGTTCGAGCAGGTGTGCCTGGCCGGTGAACCAGTCGGCGCGCCAATCGGATTCGCCGCTGACGCGGTCGAGCAGGTGCAGCACCGCCGCCGATTCGCCGAGGTCGAGACGGGCGCGTACCTCGGCGAAGACCAGCTCACCCGCGAGGGTTTCCGGTGCGTTGTCCGGGTCGGCCTCGGCGCGTTCGCGGGCGTCGTGCAGTGCTTCGAGTACCCGCTCCGGCTCCAGGTTCGCGGTCGCCGCCAGCAGCGGGGCGGACGGGTCGGCCGGATCGATCAGCGGAATCGGCAGTGCCGCGACCACATCGTGCGAGTCCAGGAGTGGGGAACGGCCGACGCCGTCGAGGTAGGCATCGGTCTGGCTGATCAGTTCCTCGGTGCCGAAGCTGGTGCGCTGTGGACTGAAGACGGTGGACAGCTGGGGATGTTCGGTGCCGGTGTCGTAGGCGAGGATCTCCCGCAGCACGCCTGCCAGCTGCGCCGACATCGCCCGCGCCGACGGAAACCGCTGTGCCGGATCGGGATCGGTGGCGGTGAGCAGGAAGCGGTGGAAGAACTCGTAGCGGGCCAGCAGCGGCTCGTCGGCGGGATCGGGAATGCCGTCGAGGTAGCGGCCGTGTTCGCTGGGCAGCGCCAGGGTGAGCGCCGCCAATGTCCGGCCGACCGTGTATACGTCGGAGGCTGGTGTCGGGCCGGTCCTGGCGATCTCGGGCGCTTGGAAACCCTTGGTGCCGTACAGATTTCCGTAGGCCTCGATGGTGGCGACCGCGCCCAGGTCGATCAGCTTCACCTGGTCCTCGGTGACCATCACATTGTCGGGCTTGAGGTCGTTGTAGGTCAGGCCGATCGAGTGCAGGTGGTCCAGTGCGGGCAGGATCTCCAGCACGTAGGCGATCGCCTCGGCCAGCGGCATCCGCTCACCGGGCGGCCTGGCGTCGAGAATATCGCGCAGGGATTGGCCGCCGACGTATTCCATGACGATGTAGCCGATGCTGGATCCATCAGCCGCCGTGTGCTCGACGAAGTTGTGGATCTTGACGATGCTCGGATGCGCCACCTCGGCCAGGAACTGCCGCTCGGCCACCGCCACCGCCTGCGCCTCGGCGTCACCGGCGTGCAGCAAGCCCTTGAGCACCACCCAGCGGTCGCTGACATTGCGGTCGATGGCCAGATAGATCCAGCCGAGCCCGCCGTGCGCGATACAACCCTGGATCTCGTACTGCCCGGCGACCATGTCGCCGACGTGCAGTGACGGCCGAAAATCGTAGGCGGCGCCGCAGGTTTCGCACTTGCCCGCGGACGACGACGCGCGTGCCGGGGTCGATCGGCCCACCGGATTGGCGCAGCGCCAGCAGAACCGCCTGCCCTCCGACACCACCGGATCGGCCAGCACCGCCGTGCGCGGATCGGCGGGGGAGACGGTCGGGATCGGCACCAGGCCGGCGCCGAGTCTGCGGGTCGGGCGGGACCTGGCGGTGCGCACGCTGCGGCCCGAGCGTGCGGTGCTCGGGCCGGTTTGCGGTGTGGAGGACCAGGATTCGGGGTCGGTGGGAGTCGCCTGGGTGCCCGGTGGTTCGGTCACCCGGTGCGCGATCTCTGTGGCGGCTGACGCGCCGGGGCGCTGGGTTGATTGGGTGGCGGGGGCCGCGCCGGGGTGCTGGGTGGCGGGGGTCGCGTCGGGGCGCTGAGCGGCCTGGGTGGCAGCTGACGCGCCAGGGTGCTCGGCGGCTTGGGCGTTGGGTGCCGCACCGGGGTATCGGGTGGCGAGCGGCCCGTCGACGCCCTGCACGGCAGACGGTTCCGCTGACCTGCTCGCGGCGATCTCGGTGGCCGCGTGCGCGGGGAAGATGGGCAGCGGCTGGGTCTCGTCGTCGGCCGGTGCAGGCGGCAGCGTCCAGCCGCCTGGCAGTTCGCCCTCGTCTCGCGGGGTCAGCTGCGTCGGCTGCTGGTGCTCCGGATCATCCTGTGCTGGTTCGCCGTTCGGCGGTGGTGTCGTGCTCATAGCGGTCAGTCCCGGTACGTCGGTGCGGGCGGGTTCGGCGTCTCCCCGAGGGAGGCGAGCCAGCGGCGGTGGATGCGGACCCAGGTGCCGTCGTTGCGGATCCGCTCGAGCGTGGCGTTGACGAAGCGGACCAGATCGTCGTCGCCCTTGGGGATGCCGATGCCGTACGGCTCGGCGCTGATGCTCTCGCCGACCACCTCGGTGTAGGGGTCCTGCGCGGCCAGGCCCGCCAGGATCGAGTCGTCGGTGCTCACCGCGTCGACCTGGCGTTGTTGCAGCACCACCAGGCAGTCGGCCCAGGTCGGCACGGTCAGGATCGTGGCGGCGGGCTGGTCACGGCGGATGTGGTCGAGCGAGGTGGTGCCGCGCGCCACGCACACCCGCTTGCCCGCCAGATCGGCCAGGCCGTTGATACCCGAGTTCTTCACCGCGAGCACCCGCTGGTCGGCGCGCAGATACACGGTGGAGAACGCGACCCGCTCCTTGCGCTCGCAGGTGATCGTCATCGTCTTGGCGATCAGGTCGACGGTGTGGTCCTGCAGCGCCCGTTCGCGTTCTTCCGAAGCGAGACTGCGGTATTCGATCAGATCCGGGTTGCCCAGCAGGTCGCGGGCGATCTCGCGGGCGATGTCGGCGTCGAAGCCGACGATGCGCCCGGTCAGCGGATCGCGGAAGCTGAACAGGTTGCTGCCCGCGTCCAGACCGACGATCAGCCTGCCGCGCGCGCGGATGGCGTCGACCGTCGGACCGCGCGAGGTGCTCGGCCGCAGGCTGGCCGTCGGGTCGCCGCACTGCTTGTCCTCGGGGGTGGGCAGCGGTGTGTCGGTGCCGATCGGAATCGCCTTGGCGGGCAAGGGCGGTTCGGAGTAGACGGTGTGGTCGGCGGGCGCCGGGGTGCTGTCGGAACAGCCGCCGAGCAGCGCCGCCGCCGCGAGCAGCAGCGCCGCGGTGGCGCGCCCCGGCCTCACCGGTACTCCCGCAGTCGCGGCCACAGGCCGAGCGCGACGCACACGGCGGCCACGATGCCGAGGACGAACGCGCCGGGAGCCAGGAACGCCAGCACGTCGATGGCCTGGGACACCCTGTCGCGCAAGGTGTCCCGGGTGGCCGCCGCGGCCTTGTCGAGCGCCCGGTCGAGCGCGTCGACGTGGGCGGCCGCGTCCGCGGCGCTCGGGCCGGTGGCGACGGCGGCGGCGCCGGTGAAGTCGCCGCGGGCGAGGGTGTCGTTCATCCGCTGATGTGCCGACTGCCAGCGGGCCAGCGCGGCGCGCGCGTCGGCGACCTCGCCGCGGGCGGGCGCGTCCGCGGGGTAGCCGTCGAGCAGTTCGGTCAGCCGGGTGGTGTTGGTGTCGAAGGTGCGGTCGTAGTCGCCGGTCGCGTCGCGGCGCACCAGCTTCACCATCTCCGCCGCCCTGGCCTGCTGTACCAGGATGCGGCTCTCGGCCAGCCGGGCAGCGGGGACGGCGCCCTGGTCACGGCAGCGGATCATCGACACCGCCGACACCGAGCCCGCCGCCACGGTCCAGATCAGGGTCAGCGCCAGCGCTCCGGTGCCGATCAGTAGTCCCATATTGAATACACGCCGCGACCGGCGGGCCAGTTCGACCTGAACCCAGATCAGCGCGCCGAGCGCCAGCATCAGCAGCGCGATCGCGGGCCACGGCGGCAGCACATGCCGGTTCTGCGCGGCGGTGATCGCGTCGAGCCGGTGGCTCTCGAGTTCCTCGGCCATCGGCAGCAGCGTGGTCTGCATCTGATGCGAGGCCTCGCTGAGATAGGCCGCGCCGACCGGGTAGCCGTTGCGGTTGTTGGCCCGCGCGGTCTCGATCAGGCCGGTGTACACGGGCAGGCCGGTGGCGATGCCGGTGCGCAGTGTGCGATCGGTGCCGGACGGGTCGGCGGCTTCCTCCACGGAGATGTGGCCCGCCTGGGTCACCAGCTCGGCGGCGGCCTCACCGATGGCCTGGGTGTAGCGATCGCGCACGGCCGCAGGTTCCAGCCCGCCCGCCAGGAACGCGGTGCCCGCGGCGGCGTCGGCGATCGAGAGGGAGGTGTAGAGGTGATTGGCCGAGTGCGCGTCGGGTTCGGTGTCGTCGAGCAGAACGCCGAGCGCTTGCTGGCGATCGCTGACGGTCGCCGAAGTCACCGCACCCGCGGTCACGCACAACACCATCAGCACCAGCCCGGCCACCATCAGCCGGCCCGGCGAGGACTGCACGAAACCACGCAGCCGCGCCGGATCGAACAACGCTCGCAGCGCCTTGACGTCCGGTGCAGCTGGCCGGTCGGCGACGATCGCGGGCCGCCGCATTGGCGTGCGCCTGCTCGTCACCGGCTTGACGACTGCCCCCTCCGTGCCGTGCACACCGCCCGTGGCCTGCTGCGACGGGCCCGAACGAACGGCCGCGACCTCCGTCGAGGCATCGCGATTCCCCGAGTCGACCATCGTTCACCTCCCGAAGCAAATGCTCGTTGTTGGTGCGGAGTTTATCGAGAAGAACGTAGCGCGCGGAGCCCGGAGTTGCCCGCGGCAGCAGTGCGACCAGGTGAAAATCGGGCATTACCAGCGCCCGCCGCCTCTGCGAAAGATAGCGATTTGGTATGACTGGTCTAAAGTTGTTGCACCACGATCGAATTCGGCGTGGGTGATCGCGTGCCTGCTATGCGGTGAGGGGTGTGGCGTTGGGTAGCACTGCCGGACGTCGAACGGCACCAGCGGTAGCGCTGTGCTGACAGGACGCAAGTACCAGCTCGCGTTCACCCCCGAGCAGGCCGCGTTCGCCGAGACCATCGGGGGTATCTGCCGTTCGGTGTGGAACACCGGACTGGAACAGAGACGAGAGTATCGGCGGCGTGATGCGTGGATCAATTACCACGAGCAGGCCAGCCAGCTTGCTGATGCGAAGACCGATCACGGATGGTTGAAAGCCGCGCCGTCGCAAGTGCTGCAGCAGGCGCTGATGGATTTGGATCGTGCTTGTCGTGAGCACGGTGCGTTTCGGGTGAGATGGAGGTCGGAGCGTCGGTGGTTGCCGTCGTTCCGGTTTCCTGCCGGAAAGCAGATCACCGTGGAACGGCTCGGGAAGCGGTGGGGTCGGTGCAAACTGCCGAAACTGGGGTGGGTGCGTTTCCGGTGGTCTCGTGCACTCGGTGGCACGGTGCGCTCAGCGACGGTTTCACGCGACGGGCAGCACTGGTATGTGGCTTTTCTGGTGAACGACGATCACACTGCCCCCGAACAGCATGCTTCTACTACCGCGGTGGGGGTGGACCGCGGCGTCACGGTCGCCGTCGCTTGTTCGGACGGCACGCTACGGGATCGCCAGTTCCGCAGCCCGGCCGAAGCGCACCGATACCGGCTGTTGCAGAAGCAGCTCGCCCGGCGCAAGAAGGGCTCGGCCAACCGGGGGAAGACGGTCGCCGCGATGCGGCGGATCAAGCGTCGTGAGCGCGACCGCCGCAAGGATTTCGTGTCCTGGACTGCAAACCGGCTCGCCACCCGGCACGCTCTCGTTGCTATCGAAGATCTCAAGATCCGCAACATGACCGCGTCGGCGAGGGGCACCGTCGAGCAACCGGGCTCGAACGTCAAGCAGAAAGCTGGGTTGAACCGCAGCATTCTGGACAAGGGCTGGCATATGTTCGAATCAGCGCTGGTCGGCATCGCCCGATATACGGGTACGACGATCGTTAAGGTACCGGCTGCGTACACGTCGCAGCGCTGCTCGGCATGTCGTACCGTGGACCCGGAATCGCGCGAGAGCCAAGCGGTGTTCCGGTGTACCACCTGCGGACATACCGAGAATGCGGACGTGAACGCGGCGAAGAATATACTGGCCGACGGGCTGTCGGTATCTGCCTGTGGAGACCTCGGGGTTACCCGGTCTGTGAAGCAGGAACCATGTGGGAACCCGCGAGGAATTACCACCTCAACCGCAGTCCAGGCAGGTTGGGAATCCCCTGGCGTGAGCCATGGGGAAGACGTCAATGTGGTCGTAGCGCTGGTACCGCGCCGCAGCACCCCAGAATCGGGTACTGCTCGCCTGCTAGTGAGAGTGAGTAATTTTGATGCGCGGTGACGGAGACGGGTGGTCGGACAGCCCCGGCGGGATTCGGCATTGGGGCAAGTTCGGTGCAGCCGGGCTCCTGCTGCGCGCGCCGTTGCCCGGAGGTGGATCGGCGGTTCTGCTACAGCACAGGGCGCCGTGGAGCCATCAGGGCGGTACCTGGGCCATCCCCGGTGGCGCGCGGGATTCCCACGAGAGCGCCGAACACACGGCTATCAGGGAAGCCTGGGAGGAGGCGGGCATCACCACCGACCTCCTGCGCGTGCGCGCCGAACGGCTGACGATGACAGCGCCGAGCGGCTGGACCTACACCACCGTGGTCGCCGACGCCGAGAGCCCGCTGGCCACCGTCGCCAACAAGGAGAGCTCCGAGCTGGTGTGGGTGCCCGAGGACGAGGTCACCGACCTGCCGCTGCACCCGGGTTTCGCCCTGGCCTGGATCGCCCTGCGCGCGGTACCGGTTCGCGTCCGCTTCGCAGACGTTCCCGTACCCGACCTGCCGCGCACGGTCGAGATCGCCGATCGGGGATTCTTCTGGCTGCACACCCAGGCCGACGGACCCGGCGACGAGGTGACCATCGGCCCCGACCAGCCCGGCGAACTCGCCGCCGCGCTCACGAAACTCCTGTCCTGAACCAACGCCCACACCGCAGTGACCCGAGCTCCAGCCCCGGTGCCAGGCTCGGCGGGCATGCGCTGAGCATTCACCAAACGCTCAGACGGTCTCGATCGCGACCGATCGGCGGGATAGTGAACGTTCAGCGCGGTGGCTCACGGAATCGTGGTGATTGCAGGAGCGACGGCCCGCCGCGCGCCCCGGCTGGCATGCGCTGAGCATTCACCAAACGCTCAGGCGGTGCCGATCGCGACCGATCGGCGGGATAGTGAACGTTCAGCGCGGTGGTAGACGGGATCGCAGGGACGACGCGCCGCGGACCTGGCTCAGTCGGTAGCCGCGAGCAGGGCCTGCTTGAGCTCCCGTGCCGCAGCTTCCGGATCGGCCGCTTCGGTGATCGCGCGGACCACGACGACCCGCCGCGCACCAGCGGACAGCACCTCGGGCAGCCGTTCAGCGTCGACACCGCCGATTGCGAACCACGGCATAGACGGATGGGCGTCGGCGGTGGACCGCACCAGGTCGAGGCCCGCGGCTTGGCGGCCCGGCTTCGTCGGGGTGGTCCAGATCGGGCCGGTGCAGAAGTAGTCCAGATGACCGTCGATCGCGGCGAGACCGGCTTGGGCGCGGTTGTGGGTGGATCGGCCGATCACCACGTCGGGGCCGAGGATGCGGCGTGCGTAGGCGGGCGGTAGGTCGCCCTGTCCGAGATGCAGGACGTCGGCGCCGGCGGCCAGCGCGATGTCGGCGCGGTCGTTCACCGCGAGCAGCGCACCGTGCCTGCGGGTGGCCGCCTTGATCTCGGCCAGCGCGCCGAGCTCGGCCTTGGCCTCCAGCGGGCCGAATTCGGCCTCACCGGGCGACCCCTTGTCTCTGAGCTGAACGATGTCGACGCCACCGGCGAGCGCGGCATCGACGAACCGGGCCAGATCACCGGAGTCCCGGCGCGCGTCGGTGCACAGATACAGCAGCGCGCTGGACAAGCGCTCCCTGGGCGGGACGGAACGATTCGGATGGGAGGGCTGCACGGTGTCGACGGTAGTCGCGCTACCGTGGAGACGCGAACGCCGAGGCGTTCGACAGGCGGAAAAAGACAGGTGGAACGTGATGCGGACTCTGGCGGTCGTTGGCGGCGGCGCCGTCGGACTCGCCGTCGCATGGCAGGCCGCCGAGACGGGCTGGACCGTCACCGTCTTCGATCCGGCGCCCGGTTCCGGCGCGTCCTACGTGGCGGGTGGCATGCTCGCGCCGCTGTCGGAGGGCTGGCCCGGTGAGGACCGGGTGCTCGCTTTCGGCGCGGCGGCGCTCGACGCCTGGCCCGCGTTCGCCGAGCGGCTGCGCGCGGTGACCGGCGAATCGGTGTTCGTCGCCGACGAGACGCTGACCGTCGCCCTCGACGGCGCCGATGCCGCCGACCTGCGTACCGTCGCGGACTGGCTGGCCGGTTTCGGTCACGACCTGCGAGTACTGGATCGTGCCGGGGTGCGCGCGGTGGAGCCCGTGCTGGCCCGCACGGTCCGGGCCGGCCTGCTGGCCACCACCGAACCCGCGATCGACAACCGTCGGGTGCTGCGTGCCCTAACCGCCGCCTGTACCGCCGCCGGTGTCGAGATTCGCGCGGAAGCCGTTGCCGCACTGGACGATCTACCGCACGACCGGGTGGTCCTCGCCGCGGGCGCCCACTCCGCCGACCTGTGGCCAGGCCTGCCGGTGCGGCCGGTGAAGGGCGAGATCCTGCGGCTGCGGCAGCGTCCCGGCGTGAGTCCGGCGCCGAGCCGGGTTATTCGGGCGCGCGTGCACGGCAGGCAGGTCTACCTGGTGCCACGCGAGGACGGCATCGTCGTCGGCGCAACCCAATACGAAGCCGGTTTCGACACCACGGTCACCGTCGGCGGCGTGCGTGACCTGATCGCCGACGCCGAAGCGATCCTGCCCGGCATCTCGGAATACGAACTGGCCGAGGCGAATGCGGGCTCCCGGCCGGGTACTCCCGACAACCTGCCGCTACTCGGCCCACTCGACGACCGCGTGCTCGCCGCCACCGGCCACGGCCGCAACGGCATGCTCACCCTCGCCCTCACCGCGACCCTCGTCCCGGCGCTGCTCGACGACGAGTCGCCCGCGATCGCGGAAATTGCTTCCCCGCAACGCTTTCCGGCGTTGCAGCTGTCCCCAGGAGGAATTCGATGACCTCGACCATTCCGATCGGCGTCACCGTCAACGGTGTCGACCACGAGTTCGCCGAGCCGCTGAGTATCCGCGAACTGCTCACCAGGCTCGAATTGCCGTGCCAGGGCGTGGCATTGGCGGTCGACGGCGCGGTTTTCCCGAAGTCGCGCTGGGACGAGCCGGTCGGCCGCGGCTGGACCATCGAGGTGCTGACGGCGGTGCAGGGTGGCTGAGCCCGCACCACTGCGTATCGCGGACAAGGAATTCGGCTCGCGCCTGATCATGGGCACCGGCGGCGCCGAGAACCTGGCCGTCCTGGAAGAGGCCCTGGTCGCCTCCGGCACCGAGCTCACCACCGTCGCCATGCGCCGGGTCGACGCCGCGGGCGGCACCGGCGTCCTCGACCTGCTCAAACGCCTCGACATCACCCTGCTGCCCAACACCGCGGGCTGCCGCACCGCCGCCGAAGCCGTGCTCACCGCGCAGCTGGCGCGCGAGGCGCTCGACACCAACTGGGTCAAACTCGAGGTCGTCGCCGACGAGCGCACCCTGCTGCCCGACCCGTTCGAGCTGCTCGACGCCGCCGAACAGCTGGTCGACGACGGTTTCGTCGTCCTGCCCTATACCAACGACGACCCGGTGCTGGCCAAGCGCCTCGAGGACGCGGGCTGCGCCGCGGTCATGCCGCTGGGTTCCCCGATCGGCACCGGCCTCGGCATCGGCAACCCGCACAACATCGAGATGATCGTCGCCGCCGCCGGCGTGCCGGTCATCCTCGACGCCGGCATCGGCACCGCAAGCGACGCCGCCCTCGCCATGGAACTCGGCTGCTCGGCGGTGCTGCTGGCCACCGCGGTCACCAGGGCCCGCGAACCGGAACTGATGGCCTCGGCGATGGCGGCGGCCGTCCGGGCCGGTTACCTCGCCCGCGAGGCCGGCCGCATCCCCAAGCGGTTCTGGGCTCAGGCTTCGTCCCCAGCCAGGTAAGGGTCGGGTCATCCTCGAGGATGACCCGACTCGCGACCTCACGGCGACGCCCTCGCCAAGTTTGTCGGGCAAGGTGGGGCTCATGTTCGAGCGGAAGGGCCTGACCAAGCAGTTCG
>NZ_JBHXMY010000052.1:0-9916 GCF_042720195.1 Nocardia sp. NPDC058497
GCTTCCTTGTCGTCGGACGGCCCCCCCCGCTGTGCTATCATTAGGCCGTAGGCCCAGCCGGGCGTATGCGGCGGGTGGGGGGCCCCGCCCCCCCCCACACACCCCCCCCCCGCGGCCCCCGGACTGGTGATAGGTGAATTCGGTGCGTGCTCCGGCGGGATCGATCGCGGCGGTCAAGTCACCGTTGTCCGACCATTCCCGCCGGTGTACGGAACCGTCCGCGGTGGTGATGGTCGTCGGCCTGTTCCGCCACAGGTACTCGTACTCGAGCGAGATCCCGTCCGGGCGAATGATCTCCACCGGATCGCCGACGTCGTTGTAACGGTAGGCGGTGACCGTCGCCGGATCGGGCCCGGTGACGGTCAGTGGCCTGCGTTGCGCGTTGTAGTCGGTATGGAAATGGCCCCCGTCGGGGGTGACGAGGTCGCGCAGTTGCAGCTCGCGATCGAAACCGTGCGTGGTGACGGCGCCGACGGAGTCGGTGACGGCGGTCAGTCTGCCCGCGCCGCCGGGGAACTGCACATACTCGAAGCCGGAATCGAGAATTCCGCCGCTGCCGCGCTGACGGATCACGCGACCGGCCTCGTCGTAGGTGTTGACCATACGACTGCCGTTCGAGTCCGTCCACGAGGTCATCCGATACGCGGGGTCATAGGTGTAGGACGTCGTCGCTGCTACGGCGTTCGTGACAGCCGTCAATTGACCTGCGGCATAGCTGAAGTTCCGCAGCGGAACCGCGATTTCCCCCGCGTCCGGCCTGTCGGCGAGTAGTGCCAACCCGGTGATCCGGCCGTGGGCGGTGTCGACGCGGACCCGGTATCCCCCGGAATGGGAGACCTCGACCGGGACGCCGTCGGAGTCGTAGTGGAACCGGATCCGATTGTGGTGCCTGTCGGTGATCGCGGAGACGGCGTAGTCGCCGAGTTGCGTCTCGAGCCCGTCGAGCCCGGATTCGGGCGCGAAATGCCAGATCAGTTCCCGCCGTTGATCCCACACGCGATAGCCGCCGCTGTCGGTCCGGGTCAGCGACCAGCTCTGGCTCTCGGTGAGCGGGCGCACCGGCTCGCCCGGTTCGGCGTGCGGGAAGGCCAGCATGATTCCGTCTTCGCCGAGGAAAGTGGCACCCGCCGCCGAGACGACAATCCGGGCATCCAGCGTGGCGGACCAGGAGGGGCCGAACCAGCGGCCGAAACGGAAGTTCGAGTGGTGCGAGCGCCGCAGGATCAGTGGTAGCACCGCGGGCAATTCCACATCGGTTTCGGGAAGCAGGAATTCGCCGGTGCTGATATCGACCGGGTCGGTGGAGCAGGTCTTCTGGTCCGGTGTCCGGTCATGTTCGGCGCCGGGCTTACGCGCCTCGTCGAAGGCATCGCGGTCGGCGTCGGCGCGGTCCCGGGGTGTGGGGGTGTGGGGGTCCGGTGTCCGGTCGGTCTTGGAGTCGGGATCGCGGTCGGTGGTTGACGCGGTGTCGCGGTCGCGGTCCGGGCTGCGATCGGTGGGGGTGTCGCGGTCGGGGGTGCGGTGCGTGGCGGCATCGGGGTCACGGTCCGGGGTGCGAGGCGTCGGGGAGTCGGGGTGTCGGTCCTTGGGGTTGTCAGGATTGCGGTCCGGCGTGCGATCGTGTGGGATGACCGGGTCGGTGGGGCCTCGATCAGGAGTTCGTCCGGGTGAGTCCGCGTGGACGCGGCCGGTGTCCGCGCGGGATGTCGGGTCGCCCGCGGCTCGGCTCGGGGAGTCCGGGCGGGGCCCGGCGGTCAGCGGGGAATGCTGTCCGGGACGCGACGAAGAGTCCGGCGCCGCACCGGCACGCGGCGGGTCCGTCGCCCGCTGTGGATTCGAATCATGATGTGGTCGCGGCGATGTCGAGTCCGGGCGGGCTGGTGAATCCGGAGTGCCGTTCGTCGGTGTGGTGCGCGGTGATGCCGGGTCGGGATGTGGTCGAGAGGGGGTGCCGTCGGGGTGGACGCTGGAACCGGGCTGCCAGAGGGCTGTCGGCGTCGTATCCGGGTATGCCGTGGGGTTGGTGTCCACGTCCCTGGTCGGACTGGTGTCCGGCGACGGCGCCGGGCTGTCGGTGTTGTGCTGTGTCGGGCTCGTGCTGGGATCGGTCTGCGGGGAGTCCGCATCCCGGTGTGGAGCCGGTGTGCTGTCCCGGTCTGCACGTGGCGAGTCGTGGTCAGGGCGCGCGGCGGGGGCATTGTCCGATTCCGTCCGCGAAGGGGTCGGATCCGAGTGCGATGCAGCCGGATTCGGCTGCTGTGTCGTCGACGAATCGGCGCGCTGCGTCGGCGTCGAATCCGGCTGCTGCGCGGGTGACTCCGCACGGTGGGTCGGCGTCGAATCATTGTGCGAAGGTGCGGAATCCGTGCGCTGTGCCGGCGTGTGCTCGGACTGATGCGTTGGGGTTGTGTCTGCGCGCTGTGTTGGTGAGTGGTCCGGCTGCTGTGTCGGTGTTGTGTCCGCGCGTTGGGTCGGTGTGTGGTCGGACTGCTGTGTCGGTGTTGTGTCTGCGCGTTGCGTTGGTGTCTGGTCGGACTGCGGCGTCGGTGTTGTATCCGCGCGTTGTGTTGGCGTCGAATCGGGCTGTGAGCCCGCTGCTTCTGGGCGTGGCTCCGGGCGGCTGGTTTTCGGGTCGGGGTCTGGGTTCGAGTCCGGCGACGGGCTGGGGTCGGCCCGCTGGGTGGGTTCGGGATCGGGTGTGTGGCCGCGGGGTTCGGGCGCGGCGGCGGAGGGCTGCTCACGCTCGGTGGGTGCCGGGCGCTCGGACTGCTGTGGCTCGGCGCGCTGCGGAGTCTGCGAGTGTCCGCTGTCGTTGTCCTCGGTTCTCGCCGCGGGCGCTTCCCGCTGAGGTGACGCCTCGACCGGACGTTCCTGGCCCGGCGAGTGTCCCGGTTCGGAATTCGGCAGGCCCGCGCGCTGGTCGGACTCCCTGGCCGGCGTGGGTTCCCTGGTCGGCGATGTTTCCCGGGTGGGGCTCGGACTGTGCGGGCTCGGCCCGTCAGGCAGGTGCCGCCCCGCGTTGCTGAGCCGCCGCAGCGCACTGGCGGCCACCTTCGCACTACCGGCACCGCCGGTCGCTGCCGTGAGCAGGGCGTCACCAGTGAGCGCACCGGCGAATTCGAACGGGTTGGCCCGCGCGTCCTTCAGGATCGCGGTCACGGCCGCGCCCGGATCGGCGACGGCGACAACGAGTCCGGTGCCGAGGTTGGACAACCCTTCAGCGTAGTCCGCTGGGTGGGTGATGTTGTAGATGTCGGTCGGATTCACCTGCCGCACGAACTGCACCAGCCCGGTGAGGCTGGTGAGCAAGCCGGAATAGAAATTCAGCGCCCCGTGCTCGAGCACCCCGCCGAGATCGGAGATATTGGCGATCCACCGCTGCGTGAACGGCGGTTCCTTGGGTGCCTTCTCGGTCGCGGCGGATACCGCGCCGACGGCGATCGACGCGCCGTTGTCCCGCTGAACCCTGGCTCCCCGCAGGATCTCTCGCGCCTCGTTGCGGATCGATGTCCAGGTGTCGACCAGCGGGTTCTGTTGCTGCTGTTCGCCGGTCAGCCCATTCCACCAGGTCTTCTTGCGGCGCTCCTCGGAGTCGGCGGCCTTCCAGCGGTCGATGGCGGTTTGCGCCTTGTCCTGGGCGGTCTTCACCTCGTTCTGCCACGCCTCCAGGGCGCCCGCGGCCGCGGTCATGGCGTCGGCGCCGTCGAACCAGAGTTTGGGCTGCTTGTCGTAGACCTCGTTGAACGCGTCCGCGCCCTTGCCGGTCCACTCAGCGGCATCGATCTGCCGCAACGCCTGACCCGTCAACTCGACAGCGGTCGCCATCTTCTTCAAAGTCTCAGCGGTGGAACCGATTTCGGCTGGCTCACCCAGGATCAATTCTTTGGGATCCTCGGTCTGACCGAGTTCCTCCTCCTCGAACTCACCCCCGGTGGCCGCAGCGATTTTGTCGCCCAGATCGTCGAGGGCATTGCCGATGCCTTCCAGGCCGACGTGCTGTGCCGCGTCGCCGACGACGTCCAAGCCGTCATCGATGACCTGTCCCGCACGCTCGACGACATTCTCGACACCGTCCTCGATCGCATTCCCGACTTTGTCGATGAAATCGCCGATCCCCACGGACTATTGCCCCCCTTGCCCCTTCTGCATGATCTCGGCGGCCCGCTGCGCGGCACCGGTGTTCCAGCCGGGCGTTTCGCCGGTCAGCAGTCCGCTCTGTGGGCTCACATTCGCCAGTGCCTGCGGACCGACGGCCTCGATCACCTTCATATTCGTCTGAATGGTCTTGTTGGCGTTCTCGAAGGATTGCATGCTGTAATCCGCGTTGCGAATGTGGTTGAAGGAGTTGTCGGCGAAGGTGTCTCCCCAGGATCGCTTCGTGATTTCCTCGTCGGACAGATGCGGATTGCCTGCCAAGTGGGTCCACATCTTCTTCAGTGTGCCCTCGGCCTTGGCGTCCATTTCGTCGTAGCGGCCCGCGGCCAAGCCGAGCGTCTGTGCGATCGCGTTGCCGCCCTGCACGAGCGCGCGAACACCCCAGGACCACCGTTCGGTGAATTCCTCGAAGGTCTTCTGCACGGTGTGCCTGCCCGCCTCCAGCGTCGACAGGGTGAGCAGCGCGAAACCCCGGCCCATATTGCCGGTCTCGCCGATCCCCATTTCCGACAACTGACCGATGGTGTCTTCGATACCCTTCGCAGCCTGCTGCAGCACCGCTGGGTCGACTTTCACCGTCATCTCAGCGCACCCCCTCCGTCGTTTCGTCCGCGACGTCCGGCGGAAACGCCATGGGCGCCGGACCGACGATGTCGATCGCGATCCCCGTTGGTTCGTCGCGGGACGCGGCGTATTCCTGCAGTCGCCACCCGAACAGCCAGTGGTGACGGTACTCCAGATCCGGGTCGACGCCGCCGTCTTTGCGCTGATCGCGAGCCGTCACGAACCGGGCGTACTCCTCGATGGTCGTGAACGCGCACAACCAGTCGACGCCGCCCCAGTGTGCGAAGGAGACGCGATCGTCGTCTGTCAATGGGACGAGGAGCGCGGTCTGGCGAAACGCGGCGCGGAGTACGTCAGGCTGCCCGAAGCCCGCGTAGTAGGCGCCGATTTCCTCGCGTAGCCGGTCGCGGCCGTCGCCCTCGGACATCCCCGAAACCTCCCCGCCGTGCCGACTCTTGCTGTCGCTCAGGTCATTCTACGGGTACACGCATGTCCGCAGGGGTCGTCGTGGTCTGTCAGCCGCCCGCCCTGCGGCGGAAGGTGCGCTTGCCGCCGGCTTGGGCGTGCGTGCCGCGTACCTTGGCGGAGTTCTGCGCCGCCCCACCCATCGAGGCGTGCCCGTTCTTCCGTTCGAGTGCTTCCCGGAACTTCCGCTTGGTCGCCTCTTCCTGTGACTCGGGTGCTTCGACACCGGGATGTTCGGCGGTGGGTTCCTGTTTGTCGGCCATCGGTACAGCCTGCCACGTCCTAGCCCCCGGACCTACCCGCTTCACGATCCGGGAACCGCGGGTGGGCGGTCAGGGACGAGGTGGGTGGCGATGGCGGTGCCGATGGGGATGGCGTTGTTCGTGGCTGGGGAGGTGGGGCCGTGGGTGGTATAGACGATGATCGTCGTCGCGGTCTTCGTGTCGTTGAAGGCGACTCCGTTGTAGCCGCCGTAGGCCGGGTTCATGTAGAGCCAGTCGGCGAGGTGTACTACGCCGAAGGCGAAGTATTTTTCGGTGGTGACCGGGCCGAGGCCTGCGGTGGAGGGGCCCATCATCTGCTGGAACTGCTCGGGGGTGAGGCGTTCGCCTGTGGCGAGGGCGCGGACCCAGCGGGCGATGTCGGCGACGGGGGCGTTCATGTTGCCGCTGTGCAGGAAGGCGGTGGGATTCCAGAAGGTGGAGTCCTCGAAGACGTTTCGTTCGTTGGTGTAGCCGTGCAGATAGGGGGCATCGATCGCGGGGTTCAGGACGACCTTGCTGTCGTGCAGGCCCAACGGGATCAGGATGTGGTCGGTGATCAACTCGCCCAACGGTTTTCCGGTCGCGGTCTGCAGGACCTCGCCGAGGACGACGAGATCGCTGTGCGCGTAGGCGAAGTCGGTGCCGGGCTCGAACAGGGGTGGGCGGGCGTTGGCACGCTCGAGCAGTTGCGAGGCGGTCCATTCGCGGATCGGGTTCTCGCCGAAGATCTTCAGGAATTCCGGCTCGGTCACGTAGTCGGCGATGCCGGAGGTGCTGTCGGCGAGCATGCGCGGGGTGATCTTGTCCGCGCGCGGGAAGTCGGGCAGCCAACGGGCGATGGGTTCGTCCATCTTCAGCACGGCGTCGCCGTCGAGCCGCCACAGCACGGTGGAGAGCATGGGCTCCATCGGCTGGCCGACACGCACTTTCATCTCGGGGGTCGCGGGGACACCCAGCGGTGAGCCGCCGAAAGCGCCGAGCGCGATCTGGTCCTCGCCCCGCCAGACGCCGTACACGGCGGAACTGACACCGAGTTCGGTCACCTTGCCGCGCACAATATCGGTGATCTGCGCTGCCTCGGGACTCTCGGACGGCGAGGGCGACTCGCTATCGCTGTCGGACCCGCAGGCCGCGGTCGCGAAGACGAACGCAACGGCGAGTACCGCACACGCTCTCCGAGCTGACACGCTCATGACGGCGATCCCTTCGTGGAAGAAAACTCACCCGAGCAGCGCAGTCGAATCTACGCCGCCCCCTTTCGCCGGAAAACCCCATCGGTAGGATCCAGCCAGGCGGGGCTGGCCAGGAAGGACGTGGCTGTGATCGAGGTATGGGGTGCGCGGGTCGCCGTGCGTTATGCGGACGGGCGGTTGGTGACGACGCCGCTGCGGGCCGACAATGAGGCCGCGCTCGATGTCGCCGTGGCCGAGCTGGCCAGGATCGCGCTCGCGACCACCGACGACGGCCAGTTGGCGATGCTGCTGTTCTTCCGGTCCGCGCAGGTCAGCGTGCAGGGCGCGCCGACCGATCGGCATCCGGTGCCGGTGTTCCTGGAGACCGGGGTGCGCGAGCAGGCGCAGGTCCTGGTCAGGGCGGTCGAGCGGGATCTGATCAGTCTGCGTCGCGTGTTCCCGCCGCGCCCGAATCTCGTTCCGCCTGCCCCGGTTCCCGGACCGAACGGCCCGCAGCGCCCCGATGTGACGGCCGCGGCGGCTCGGATGCGGTACGCGGGCAACTCCGTGCGCGAGATCGAGATCCTGCACGGCTGCGCGCGACCGGACGAATACGTGCTCGAGCTGGCCCAGGCCGGGCACGAGGGCGCACCGGGACTGGTCGTGATCACCACGCTGCGGCTGCTGTTCGTCTCGGCGTGGGCGGTCTACGAGTTCCCGGTCGCGGTGCTGACCGGCGCCGAGGTGCTGACCGTGCCGGGGCAAGTGGTGACGCTGCGCGTGTCCGGCGCCGGTGCCGAGCTGGACTTTCTCGATTGGGAGCCGGTCGATTTCGGCCGGGTCGCCGAGGCGCTGCGGCTGGCCTGCGAGATCGAGCACGTCGACGGTTCGATCGCGCAGTCGCTGCCGTCCTCGGCGGATCTGTTCGGCGAATGGCAGCTGCTGGTGGAGCGGCGCAAGCTGGGGATGGTCGCCGACGACCCGTTCCGGCGTCAGGCGGTCGGCATCATGCTGGCCATGCCGGGCTGAACACCGGCGCACCCTGGTGCAGGGCCACCCGCCGCCACGGGCTCGACGGGCGCAGGTGCAGCCCGGCGATCATCCGCCTGCGTTCGGCGATCTGGGTCCTGGCGGCGGACAGGTCCTGCGCGGCGGCCCAGAAGATCGCGCCGGTGAGGAAGCCGTCGCCGAACTGCCGCCAGTTGCGGTAGTGCTGGCGGGCCCGGTCCAGGCCGGTCAGCATGTGGTCCCAGGCCTCGTCCTCGGTGAGATAGCCGGCGGTGCAGGCGGCGCGGGCGATGAAGACCAGCCGCGCCAGATCCCACGCGGTGGCGTCGGTCTGCAGCGGTGTCGGGAGGCTGTCGGTGATGCCGAGTTTGATGGCCTGCAGCCACGCGTCGTAGTCGCGGTCGATGCCCGCCGGGCCGCGATAACCGCGGAAACCCGAGAGCGTGTGCAGGAATTCGCGATGCTCGTCGGCCAGCCCGGACCGGTCGACCCGGCCCTGCTCGGTCGCCGCCGCGACGGCGAGCGGGTGGACGAGTTCGAACAGCGGCGCGTGCATGCCCGCGAGCAGCCCGCGGATGGTGTCGCGCGCGTCGTCGGCATTGTCGACGCCCCACGATTCGTGCAGTCCCTCGATCGCGGTCTCGCGCCGGGTCGAGGTGCTGTCGTCCTCCTCGGGCAGGAAGGCGACGCCGTCGCAGTGCGCACCCCAGCTGCGGCCGTAATAGGCGCCGACGGCGAGTGCCCTGATCCGGTCGTCGTCGATGGCCGCACCTGACCAGACGTCTGGTTCGTCGTCGATGTCAGGGCCGGGAAATCCCGCAACCCGCGGTCGCTGCACAGATCCTGCCGGTTGCATCGAGCCCACCCCTCTGCCGAGCCGAAACGTTGTGCCGCCAGATCTTACGACCGGTCCCGCGTCCGGTGGCAGCGAGGTCACGCACGCGGCACATACATGATGATCCCGACCCCGACCAGGCAGACCAGCGCGCCGACCACATCCCACCGGTCGGGCCGGAACCCGTCCAACGCCATCGCCCACAGCAGCGAACCCGCGACGAAGACGCCGCCGTACGCGGCCAGGATCCGCCCGAAATGCGCATCAGGCTGCAACGTAGCGACGAATCCGTACAGGCCGAGCGCCACGACACCCGCGCCGATCCACGCCACACCCCGGTGCTCACGCACGCCCTGCCAGATCAGCCAGGCCCCGCCGATCTCGGCGACGGCGGCTAACACGAAGAGCACAACGGAACGCAGCACGGTCATGCCGCGACCCTACGATTCAGCGCCCGAACGCACGCAGTTGGTAGACCCCGCGCGAGGTGGCGACGGTGGTGCCCTCGGCGTCGGTGACCACCGCTTCGAGCACGAAATCGGCCTTCCCGCAGGCCGCGGCCTCGGTGCTGATCCGTTCGATCTCGTCCTCGCTCAGCGAGGTCTGGGCGCGCAGATCGGTGCGGGCCATCGCCCGGAAGGAGATGTCGAACGACTTCACCAGCGGATAGAACGCGCTGGTATCGAAGCTGGCCGCGGTGATCGCGCCGCCGAGCACCTCGGCGACGGTGAACTGCACGCCCGCGTAGATGGCGCCGAAATGGTTGCCGTTGCCCTCGCTCGGCACGGTGGTGGCCGCGAATCCGCGGCGCACCTCGAGCGCGCGCACCCCCATCTTCGCCGCCGCCGGAACGGTGAGTTCGATGGCGCTGTTGACGGTGTCGACCAAGTCGTCTGCGGGCATGGGCCGCGTCCTTTCCCGAACGGGACTCCGCTGTCCCGGATCAGCCAAGGGTATCGGCGGTAGCCCACCTCGGCGGGGCAATCTGTCGGTGCCCGGGGCTACCGTCGCAGGCGTGGCGGAATACCGGGAACGCGCAGCGCGGCTCGACCGAGCCGTCGTCTGGGCGCGCACCGGGCCCCCGCCCGCCGACCCGGTCACGGTGTTCCCCGACGGCTGCATGGATCTGATCTGGACCGAGGGCACCCTGATGGTGGCCGGTCCCGACAGCCGTGCCTTCCACGTGCCCCCCGAACGGGCGACGGAATTCGTCGGAATCCGGTTCGCGCCGGGGACCGCGCCGGCGTTGCTGGGGATTCCGGCCGTCGAACTGTTGGATCAGCGCGTTGGCCTGGCCGCGATCGTCCCCGATCGCCAGGCCAGGGAGCTGGTCGATCGGGTGGATAACGCGCTCGACCGCGTGGCGGCGATGGAATCGATCGCGTTGCGATTCGCGTCCGAATCCGGCCCTGCCGATCCAGGACTCACCGCGATCGTCGACACCATCGCCGGGG
>NZ_JBHXMY010000052.1:9926-13357 GCF_042720195.1 Nocardia sp. NPDC058497
GGCTCCCCCGGGGGGGGGCCTTTGTAATGGATGGGTTTGCTATTGGCTACGAAAGCCGCCCCGGCGTAACCCGCAAACCCGGCTAGCGTCGACACCATCGCCGGGGGCGCGACGGTCTCGGAAACGGCGGCACTGGCCGGGATATCCACCCGGCTGCTGCACCGGCGCTCACTGTCCGCGTTCGGGTACGGACCCAAGATGTTGGCCCGGATTCTGCGTTTCCAGCGCGCGTTGGCGGCGGTGCGAGCCGGTGTCCCAGCCGCGGAAACGGCCGCCGTCACCGGGTTCGCCGACCAGGCGCACCTGTCCCGAGAGTTCCGTGACCTGGCCGGATGCTCGGTCCGCACCCTGCAGGCCTGCTGATCGACCCATCGATGCCCGGAAAGTCTCATTCGGCAACATCGTGACGGAGGGTTACGCTCACAAGGCACGCCCCGTCGTATGTGCCAGGCAAGTCCGAACCACCGACGAGAGGATGTGACCTGATGATCGACGAAACCGTGTACTCCACGCTTCGTATCGAGGCCGAGCGAGATGAGATCCGTCGACTGGTCGTCGGCGCCGTCGTCGTCCGTCACCACCGGGTTCTCATCCTGCGCCGCCGACGATCGGACTTTCTGAGCGGTCGCTGGGAACTGCCGAGCGGCGTGGTCGAGCCGGGCGAGTCGCTCGACGACGCGGTGATCCGCGAGGTCGCGGAGGAAACCGGCCTGCAGGTCACCGAAATCAGTGACTACCTGGGCGAATTCGACTACCTGTCCGGCGGCGGCGCCCGCACCAGGCAGTTCACCTTCGTCGCCGAGGTCGCCGCGCACGGACCGGTGACGATGACCGAACACGACACGCACCTGTGGACCAGGCTGACCGACGAACCACCGGTCAGCGACGAGGTCCGCGAGATCCTTGGCCGCTATCAGCAGCGTCAGCGCGATCCGCGCGGCTGGTCGGCCTATTCGCTGGGCAACGGCGCGTAGAGGTCGATGCCCTGGCCGTCGGGGTCGGCGAGCGTGGCATAGCGCTGGCCCCAGACGGCGTCCCACGGCGCGAGTTCACCGTGGTAGCCGGCGTCGACGAGCTCGCCCCAGAGCTTGTCGACCTCGGCCGGATCGGCGCAGCGGAACGCGATGCCGGTGCGGCCGTGGCCGGTCGGCGGCTGCCAGCCGGGGAGGAACGAGGCGATCACCTGTTCGGTGTCCAGCGCCAGCCGCAGGCCACCGCCCAGCGGCGCCTCGGTGTGGCCCTCGTTTTCCGCACCCTCGGGGAACACCAGCCCCAGCTTGCGGTAGAAGGCCACCGAGGCGGCCATATCGGAGACGACGATCGAGAAGACATCGAGCTGTGGAGTCATATCCGCAGCGTAGACACGGGCGTGTGCTGTCGTCTTGAACGAATCGGACCCGATCTCAGCGCGCGGGAACGGGCACCAGTTCGGCGATGAGGTTGCCGATCAGGTCCGCACCGCCGGCCGTCAGTCCAGCGGCCCGAGCACCCGGTTCACGTAGTCGTTGGCGAACACGCCGGTGGGGTCGAAACGGCGGCGCACCGCGGCGAAGCGGTCCCATTCGGGATAGCGGGTGCGCAGCGTCTCGGCGGTCTGGAAGTGCCGCTTACCCCAGTGCGGCCTGCCCTGATACCGGTCGAACACCGCTTCGCAGGCGCGGAAGTACGGCTCCCACGCCATGCCCTCGTACTGATGCACCGCGATGTAGCAGGTGTCGCGGCCACCGGCCGGGGACAGGAAGGCGTCGTCGGGGGCGACCCAGCGCACCTCGATCGGCATCGGGGTGTCGAATCGTTGTGTCACGTCGAGGATCTCGGTGATCGCGGCGCGGGCGTGCTCGCGCGGGATCGCGTATTCCATCTCGGTGAACTTGACCAGGCGCGGGCTGGCGAACACGCGGTAGGACCGGTCGATCTTGCGGTTGTTGCTGCCTGCCTTGGTCGCGAGCCGGTGGATCGCGGGGACGGCGGTGGGAATCCGCCTGCCCACCTTGCACATTCCGTCGAAGAGGTGGTTGGAGAGCACGACGTCGTTGAGCCAGGCGCTCGCCCGGCCGCGCGGCTGCTCCGGCTCGGTGGAGCGGTTGCTCGACTTGGTCATCGCCACCTCGGCGTGCGCGAAGGCGAAGAACTCGAAATGATCGCTGCCATCGGCGAGTTCGTCGAGGTTGTCGAGCACCTCGGCGATCGGGACCGGCCGCTCGACGAGGTCGAGCACGAACGAGGGCTCGAGCTGCAGGGTCACCGCGGTGACGATGCCGAGCGCGCCGACACTCACCCGCGCCGCCCGCCAGCCGTCGGGGTCGGTCTCCTCGTTGAGTTCTACCCGCGTGCCGTCGGCGCGCAGCACCTCCACCGAATGCAGCGCCGCGGAGATGTTGCGCAGCTTGGCGCCGGTGCCGTGGGTGCCGGTGGCGGTCGCGCCCGCGATGGTCTGGGTGTCGATATCGCCCAGGTTCGGGAAGGCAAGGCCGTGCGAGTGCAGCAGCGGGCTCGCCGCGTGCAGGGTGAGCCCGGCCTCGACCCGGACGCGACCGGTCGCGGTGTCGACCTCGAGCACGCGATCCAGGCAGCCCAGATCGATCAGGGTGCCGTCGGTGAGCACGGCGTCGGTGAACGAATGGCCCGATCCCGCGACGCGCACGGTCCGGCCCGCCGCGGCGGACTCGGCGACGATCTCGGCCAGTTCTTCGACGCCGCGCGGTGCGGCGACGACGGCGGGTGAGCAGCGCTGCTCGCCCGCCCAGTTCACCCAGGTGCTCTTGGTCATGCGTCCAACAGTAGAGGATCGACTGTGACGCGCGCTACCGCACGGGGGTGGAAGTACTGGTCAGCGACGTCGGCCGAGGCAGCCCGCGGCCTTGGCCTGCTCGACTTCCTCGTCGGTCAACGGGTCGACGAGCAGGGGGCGGCGCGGTACCGCGTCGGTGCGGACACCGTTGAGCGTGATGGCCATATAGCGTTGCCAGACTTCGGAATTCACCGGCCCGGCGAACTCGGCGAACGCGTTGACCATGTGGATCAGCGCGAAGAAATCGGTGGTGGTGACATCGGGATGCACCGCGCCCGCGTCGCGTGCGCGGTCGACGATCGCCGCGACCGAGGGGCGGATCCGATCGCGCAGCTCGGCGAAGCGGGCCGGGTCCTCCTCGAGCTCGAGCATCACTTCGCTGAACCCGCGGTTGGTGGCCAGGTGCTGGCACGCGTCTTCGAAGAACTGGACAAGGCCCAGCCACGGGTCGGGATTGCGCATCGCCTCGTCGGCCTGGTCGGCGAAGTCGACCATGTGCTGGTCGAAGACCTCGGCGATGAGCTCCTTCTTGTTCGCGAAGCGGCGGTAGACGGTGCCGACGCCGACCCCCGGGGAGCGGGCGGCGTGGGCGGGGGGGGTGTCCAGGGCGGGGTGGGGGGGCCGGGGGCGCGCGGGCGGG
>NZ_JBHXMY010000052.1:13367-19391 GCF_042720195.1 Nocardia sp. NPDC058497
GGCCCTGCGCGGAAACTTCCCCCACCCGAGGGAACCGGCGCGTGCGGTTAACGCCCCCCCCGGTGCCCCCCCCGCCCCCCGCGCGCGGGGCGACGTCGTCGAGGGTGATCTCCAGGCCGTGATCGGCGAACAGCTCACGAGCGGCCGCGACGATACGTGCCTGGTTGCGCGCGGCATCGGCGCGCAGTCGGCGGGGTGGTGCGGCAGTCGTCGTGGCGTGATTCACAGCTACATCCTACCCATCCCTGGATTAAGTGGAGGTGGTTTCTCCGTTACTCTGGTAGCTTCGAATGAAGCGGAGGCGGTATCTCCGATTATGCCACTCACATCGAACCCAGCCGACTTACAAGGGGAGTTATGACCACCACACTCGAGACCGGGACGAAGGGTCCCGCGGCCGCGGATACCGGCCGCCGCGGGTCCCACGCCCTGCGCTGGTGGGTGCTTGCCGTGCTCGGCATCGCCCAGTTGATGGTCGTGCTGGACGCGACGATCGTGAACATCGCCCTGCCCGCGGCCCAGGCCGACCTCGGCTTCGGCGACGGTGACCGGCAGTGGGTCATCACCGGCTACGCCCTCGCCTTCGGCAGCCTGCTGCTGCTCGGCGGCAGGCTCAGCGACCTGTTCGGTCGCCGCAACACCTTCATCATCGGCCTGATCGGCTTCGCGGTGGCCTCCGCGATCGGCGGCGCGGCCACCACCTTCGAGATGCTCGTCGCCGCCCGCGTCGGCCAGGGTGTCTTCGGCGCGCTGCTCGCGCCCGCCGCGCTCTCGCTGCTGACGGTCACCTTCACCGAACCCGGTGAACGAGCCAAGGCCTTCGGCATCTTCGGCGCCGTCGCCGGTGCCGGTGGCGCGATCGGCCTGCTGCTCGGTGGCGCGCTCACCGAATGGGCGTCGTGGCGCTGGGCGATGTACGTCAACCTGATCTTCGCCGCCGTCGCGCTGGTCGGTGCCGTGCTGCTGCTGGCCAAGCACGTCTCGAACGCGCGGCCCAAGCTGGACTGGCCTGGCACGATCGCCGTCACCGCGGCACTGTTCGGCATCGTCTACGGCTTCTCGCAGGCCGAGTCCGAAGGCTGGACCGCGCCCTCCACGCTGGCCTTCCTGATCGGCGGCACGGTGCTGCTCGCGGTGTTCGGGTGGCTGGAGACCCGGGTCGCGCACCCGCTGCTGCCGCTGCGCATCGTCGCCGACCGCACCCGCGGCGCGTCCTACCTGACCGTGTTCATCATGGGCATCGGGATGTTCGCGATCTTCCTGTTCCTCACCTACTACATGCAGCTGACCCTGCAGTACTCGCCGATCATGACCGGCGTCGCGTTCCTGCCGATGGTCGCGGGCATGGTGGCTTCCTCGACCACCGCGCCCTCGTTGCTACTGCCCAGGGTCGGGCCCAAGGTCGTCATCAGCGGCGGCTTCCTCGTCGCCGCGGCGGGCATGCTCTGGCTGACCCAGATCGGCCTGGACACCGGCTACGCCACCCACATCCTGCCCGCGCTGGTGCTGCTCGGCCTCGGTCTCGGTGGCGCGATGTCGGTCGCGTTCCAGGGCTCGACCGCCGGGGTGGACCACGAGGATGCCGGTGTCGCCTCGGCGATGGTCAACACCAGCCAGCAGGTCGGCGGTTCCATCGGCACCGCGCTGCTGAGCACGATCGCGGCCTCGGCGATGACCGACTACGTCGCAGCGCATCAGCCGGGCCCGCTGACCATGGCGCAGGGCGCGATCGAGAGCTACACCACCAGCTTCTGGTGGGCGACAGCGACGTTCGTGCTCGGCGCGATCGTGATCGGTGTGCTCATGCCGAACACGGTGCCCGCTCCGGCCGAAGGTGAGCCGGTGCTGGCGCACTGAGCCACCCGGCGATGGCCCGGACCGACAATCGGTCCGGGCCATCGGTGTTCCTCGGCGTCTCGATACCATGAGCAACGACCACCGTCGGATCAGCAGGGGAGGGCAGCGCCATGACATCGCGGCCCCCGGCGCTCGATCCCGCCGTCCTCGCGGCGATCTCGGTGGGTGGCGGCCTCGGCGCGAGCGCCCGTTTCGCCGCCGGGCACTGGTGGCCGGTCCGTCCGGGGGAGTTCCCGTGGTCGACGCTGGCGGTCAATGTGTCCGGCTGCTTCGCGATCGGGGTGCTGATGGTGGCGGTCACCGAACTGCGGGCGGCGCCGAAACTGGTGCGCCCGTTCCTGGGAGTCGGTGTGCTGGGCGGGTTCACGACTTTCTCCACCTTCGCCCTCGAGCTTCGTACACTGATCGACACCGGTGCGGTGGGCACGGCGGTGGCCTATCTCGGCCTGTCGGTGCTCGCCGGGCTGGGTGCCGTGGCCGTGGCCGTGATCGCGACCCGGTGGGTGGCAGGCGCCGGACGGCGGACCACGTGAATCCGAGGACGGAAGGGTGCCATCCGATGGTCGAGATGTGGGCTACCGCGCGGCGAGGCCGCCGGTGACGGCGGCGCTCGTGCTGGCAGGCGGAATGCTCGGCGCCCCCGCTCGCTACCTGGTCGATCGGGCGGTGTCCGCGCGCTTTCCGGCGGGGCTGCCCTGGGGGACGCTAACCGTTAACATTGTCGGTTCGGCGTTGCTCGGTGGTCTGATCGGCGCGAGTGCGGGCAGTGCGCTGCTTGCGTTCGCGGCAACCGGCTTCTGTGGTGCGCTGACCACGTTCAGCACGTTCGGTTACGAGACGGTCCGTCTGGTGACCGAGGGCGCCTACGTGTATGCCGTGGGCAACGTCGTGATCAGCGTCGCGGCGAGCCTGGCCGCGGTGTACGCCGCCGCGTCCCTTACCCAGTGGTTGTGCGCATGATCCTCATGACCAGCCGCGCGCAGCCGACACGGAAGGGAACACCCACCATGGCCCACGATCGCGCCGGACGGCCAGCCCGCCCGACCGACCTGGTGGACATCGCCCACCTGGTCACCGCGTACTACAGCCGCGTGCCCGATCCGGCCGAACCGGGTCAGCAGGTCGTGTTCGGCACCTCCGGCCACCGCGGCTCCAGCGAGGATTGCGCGTTCAACGAGGCACACATCATGGCGATCACCCAGGCCATCGTCGAATACCGCGCCACCCGCGGCATCACCGGCCCGGTCTACCTCGCGCGCGACACCCATGCCCTGTCCGAGCCCGCGTGGACCACCGCGCTCGAGGTGCTCGCCGGCAACGACGTCACCGCCGTGATCGACGCCCGCGACCGCTACACCCCGACCCCAGCGCTGAGTCACGCTGTGCTGCGCCACAATCGGGGCGGCACCAAGCACCAGGCCGACGGCATCGTGGTCACCCCGTCGCACAATCCGCCGCGCGACGGCGGCTTCAAATACAACCCGCCACACGGCGGCCCGGCCGACACCAAGGCCACCGACGCCATCGCCGCCCGCGCCAACGAGCTGCTGCGCGGCGGCCTCGCCGCGGTGAAGCGGGTCTCGCTGACGCAGGCGCTGAGCACCCACGTCGAGCGCTACGACTACCTCGACCACTACGTCGCCGACCTGCCGAACGCGTTGAACCTGGACGCGATTCGCGGCGCGGGCATCCGCATGGGCGCCGACCCGATGGGCGGCGCGAGCGTGGACTACTGGGAGGAGATCGGCCAGCGTTTCGATCTCGAATTGGAAGTGGTCAATCCGTTCGTCGACCCGACCTGGCGCTTCATGACCCTCGACAGCGACGGCAAGATCCGGATGGACCCGTCCTCCCGGCACGCCATGGCGGCGCTGGTCGGCATCAAGGACGACTACGACATCTCCACCGGCAACGACGCCGACGCCGACCGGCACGGCATCGTCACCCCCGACGGTGGCCTGATGAACCCCAACCACTTCCTGGCCGTCGCGATCGAATACCTGGTCGCGAACCGGATGTGGTGGGACGCGCTGACCAAGATCGGCAAGACGGTGGTCAGCTCGTCTTTGATCGACCGGGTCGTCAATGTGCTGGGCCGCGACGTCTACGAGGTACCGGTCGGGTTCAAGTGGTTCGTGCCCGGATTGTTCAGCGGCAGCCTGGCATTCGGTGGTGAGGAGAGCGCGGGCGCGTCGTTCCTGCGGATGGACGGCACCGTGTGGACCACCGACAAGGACGGCATCCTGCTGGCATTGCTCGCCGCCGAGATCGCCGCTGTCACCGGGCAGACCCCGTCGGCCCGCTACGGTGAGCTGGAACGCCAGTACGGCAGTCCCGCGTACGCGCGCATCGACGCGGCGGCCACCAGCGCGCAGAAGGCCAAGCTCGCGGCGCTGACCCCCGACGCCGTCACCGGCACCGAGATCGCCGGCGAGGAGATCACCGGCATCCTCACCACCGCGCGCGGCAACGGCGCACCACTGGGCGGTCTGAAGGTGACCACCGAGAACGCCTGGTTCGCCGCCCGCCCGTCGGGCACCGAGGACAAATACAAGATCTACGCCGAATCGTTCCTCGGCTCCGAGCATCTGACCCAGGTGCAGGCCGCCGCCGAGGAGATGGTGAATCAGGCGCTGGCCGAGTGAGCGCGCAGGCGAAGGTACGGCTACCGGCCGAGATCTGGGTACTGATCGCGGCGGCCTTCGTCATCGCGCTCGGCTTCGGTCTCGTCGCGCCGGTCCTGCCGCAGTACGCGCGCGAATTCGGCGTCGGGATCGCGGCGGCCTCGGCGATCGTCAGCGCGTTCGCCCTGATGCGCTTGCTGTTCGCGCCGGCCAGTGGGCGGCTCGTGCAGAAGCTGGGCGAGCGGCGGGTGTATCTGGCGGGCATCCTGATCGTCGCGTTGTCGACCGGTGCGTGCGCGCTGGCCCAGACGTATTGGCAACTGCTGGTGCTGCGTTCGCTCGGTGGCGTCGGGTCGACGATGTTCACGGTGTCGTCGATGGCGCTGATCATCCGGGTGTCCCCGCCCGCCGCGCGCGGACGGGTCTCGGGGATCTACTCGAGCAGCTTCCTGATCGGCTCGCTGCTCGGTCCGCTGGTCGGTGGCGGCGCGGCCGGGCTCGGGCTGCGCGCGCCGTTCCTCATCTACGCGGCCGCGCTGCTGATCGTGTGCGGGATCGTCTTCGTCGGACTGCGCGAATCGCCGGTGCTGGCGGTCGAGGAGGGCTCGGCCGCACCGGAATTCACCTTCCGGCACGCCTGGTCCGAACCCGCCTATCGCGCGGTCCTGCTGTCGAGTTTCGCCGGCGGCGCCGCCGTGTTCGGTGTGCGGATGGCCTTCGTCCCGCTGCTGGTCGTGGAGATCCTGCGGCAGGAATCGGGCATGGCCGGTGTGGCGCTGACCGTGTTCGCCGCGGGCAATGCCGCTGTGCTGTTCGCGTCGGGGCGGTTGTCGGACCGGTTCGGCCGTAAACCGTTCCTGATCGCGGGGTCGGCGATCTGCGCGGTCGGCACCGGTGTGCTCGGGTTCGCGCCCTCGCTGCCCTGGTTCCTGGCCGCCTCCTTCGTCGCCGGGGTGGGGTCGGGGATGTTCAGCCCGGCGCAGCAGGCGGCGCTGGCCGATGTGATCGGCGCCCGCGCGCGCGGCGGGCCGGTGCTGGCGGCGTTCCAGATGGCGGCGGATCTGGGCACCGTGCTCGGTCCGATCGTGATCGGCTGGGTGGCCGAGCGCACCTCGTTCGGGGTGGGCATGGCGGTCACCGGTGGCGTGCTGGCGGTGTCGGCGGCGGTGTGGCTGGTGACGCCGGAACCGTCCCGGATCAAACATCCCGAGGACCCGGAGCATCCTGATCACGCCGGTGACGGCATCGATCCGCAGTGCACCTGCGACGGCTGCCCCGACGGTGTCCCGGTGGTGCGCACCGGCATGGTGACATCGCTGCGGCCGGTCGACTCCGACCAGCCGAAACGGTAGACCCGCAGGTCAGCGATATATTCGCTGGCCCAGGCGGCGAGCTTCCGGTGACTCGAGGCAAAGTGGACGCGTGAGCAGCGCCGGTTCCCAGCACAATCCCCGTCCCGTTTCCAGCAACACCACCTACGCCTTGGCCGCGGTGGCCCTCGTCGTGATCGGGCTCCTGGTCTTCGCCGCGTTCAAGTGGAACC